>DAISXU010000053.1:0-13980 GCA_036825655.1 Flavobacteriales bacterium
GGCCTCGTAGGACTGGATGGCTTGACCTGCCGCAACTAAAGTATGCAGCGATGGTCAACGGTGCTACGCAATTGGCGATGATGAAATCCGATGTACTGAGTGCCTTTGATACCATTCAAGTCTGCACCCATTACATCCACCAAGGTGAGAAGATTGATTACCTGCCCTTTGGCATTGAGCCCGAGGACGTAACGCCTGTTTATGAGGAATTTGAAGGTTGGCCTACTGACCTCACATCCTGCACGGAAGAAAGCGCACTCCCTGCATCGATGCTCGCCTATACCCGGATGATTGAAAACGCAACAGGGATTCCTGTATCCATTTTATCAGTTGGGCCGGATCGGGTCCAAACGATTGTTCGCAAATAGGATTATAGTTGTAAATTCAAGGGCGATGATTTATTGGTTCACTGGGCAGCCAGGACATGGGAAAACGACACTTGCTTTAGCGCTCATTCAGCGAATCGAAGAAACTGGAATGCGAGCCCATCATGTCGACGGTGACGATTTGAGGGCGCTCACATTGAATAGCGACTACAGCAAAGCAGGGCGTGAAGCCAATATTCGCAGGGCTCAGACCATTGCCCATTTCCTTCACAACAAGGGAGAAATTGTAGTGGTTTCACTCGTGGCGCCCTACCGAAGCATTCGGGAGGAGCTGAAAGCAGCCGCCGATGTCGTTGAATGCTACGTTCACACCACGGATGTGCGCGGCAGGGAAGATCGCGCGGCCAAAGATTACGAGCCGCCATTGGAACAATTCATCGACATTGACACCACCCATCGGACCCTGGAGGAATGCGTCAACCTCGTGCTTGAAACGGCCCCTTTAAAGCCTGCGAAGACATGAGCTTGGAGCCACGGAAATCTCACATTCGCCATTTGGCTAAGACCATTACATGGAGAATTGTGGGCACCATTGACACCATCTTGATCGGGTGGCTCGTTTCAGGAGACGTGCGCGTCGGAGCGACCATTGGAGGGTTTGAAGTCATCTCTAAACTCCTACTCTACTACCTGCACGAGCGCGCTTGGTTCAAATGGGGCTCCCTGGGACGCGTAGAATCCACCCATTCGGACCCTCCTAAACCTTCAGCACCATGAGCACTGAATACAACCTTGACCACCTGGATGAATTGGAAGCTGAATCCATCTTTGTCATTCGAGAAGTGGCCGCTCAGTTCGATCGACCGGCCATCCTTTTTAGCGGAGGGAAGGACAGCATCGTCGTCACCCATTTGGCAGCCAAGGCATTTGCCCCTGCAAGGATCCCCATGCCTTTGGTGCACATTGACACCGGACACAATTTCCCAGAAACGATGGAGTTTCGTGATGGACTCGTTGAAAGGCTCAATGCCCGTTTGGTCGTGGGAAGTGTGCAAGAGACCATCGATTCCGGTCGGGTGAAAGAAGAATCTGGGGTTCATGCAAGCCGAAATCGCTTGCAAACTGTGACCTTATTGGACACCATCGAAGCGCATGCGTTTGATGCCTGCATCGGCGGTGCACGAAGGGATGAAGAAAAGGCCAGGGCCAAGGAGCGTTTCTTTTCGCACCGAGATGATTTTGGGCAATGGGATCCCAAGAATCAAAGGCCTGAACTTTGGAATTTGTTCAATGGAAGGCACCTGACTGGAGAGCACTTTAGGGTGT
The DNA here is from genome assembly GCA_036825655.1 of Flavobacteriales bacterium. Lineage (GTDB taxonomy): Bacteria > Bacteroidota > Bacteroidia > Flavobacteriales_D > Sanyastnellaceae > JALQTD01. Next base: position 1,653 of record DAISXU010000053.1, read on the forward strand.
TTCCTTTGAACAATTGGACTGAATTGGACATCTGGAATTACATCGCACGCGAGGGCATTGCACTTCCCTCCCTGTACTTCGCCCACGAGCGAGATTGCGTGGTGCGAGGTGAGACCATTTTGGCCTTCAGCGAACACCTGAATTTGCGCGAGGATGAAAGCGTTGAACGCATGCAAATTCGATTCAGAACGCTTGGTGATTTAACCATTACTGGCGCCATTGAAAGCGATGCAGATACCGTGGACAAAATCGCAGCAGAAGTAGCCGCAACAAGGGTTACCGAGCGAGGCGGACGCATGGACGATCGACGCAGTTCAACCGCAATGGAAGACCGCAAAAAGGAAGGATATTTCTAATGGAAGAAGGAACGAAAAACAGCCTGCTTCGCTTCACCACGGCGGGGAGCGTCGACGATGGCAAGAGCACCTTAATCGGTCGATTGCTTCATGACTCGAAGAGCATTTTTGAAGACCAGCTGGCTGCCGTGGAAACCTCGAGTGCACAGAAAGGGCTCGAAACCATCGACCTGAGCTTGTTGACGGATGGGCTCAAGGCAGAACGCGAACAAGGGATCACCATTGACGTGGCCTACCGGTATTTTGCGACAACTCGAAGGAAATTCATCATTGCTGACACGCCGGGGCACATCGAATACACCCGCAACATGGTCACGGGTGCCTCAACGGAAGATTTGGCCATCATCTTGGTGGATGCACGACACGGTTTATTGGAGCAAACGCATCGGCACAGTTTCATAGCCAGCATGCTGGGGATTGAGCATTTGGTTGTGTGCGTCAATAAGATGGATTTGGTGGAGTGGAAAGAGGAACGATTTCGTGAGATTGTTCAAGACTTCAAGAGCTTCAGTGCGCGTTTGAATGTTCCGGATATCAAGTTCATTCCAATCAGCGCGTTGTTGGGAGATAACGTGGTCGACAGCAGCGAACACATGCCCTGGCATCATGGGGGTACGCTTTTGCATCACCTCGAGGAGGTGCACGTCAGCGGCGACCGCAACCTTCAAGACTGCCGATTCCCTGTCCAATATGTCATTCGGCCACAATTGGATAGCGCGCGAGACTTCCGGGGTTATGCAGGCCGCATTGCAAGTGGGGTATTCAAAGCCGGTGACGAAGTGCTTGTTTTGCCCAGTGGACGGACGTCTTCGATTCGCTCCATCCGCATTGGTGAGGAAGTCATTCAAAAGGCATTTCCTCCCCTCAGCGTCACCATGACCCTCGAAGACGACATCGATGTGTCCCGAGGTGACATGATTGTCCGGGTCCACAATCAACCTCACGTGGTGAACGAAATTGACACCCGGATTTGTTGGTTGTCAGAAACACCGATCAATCCATCAAGCCGTTACATCGTGCGATTGGCATGCAGCGAGTCCGTGGCCAAGTTGTCTGAGGTTGTTTACAAAATCGACATCAACACCCTCCATCGGATTGAAGATGACAAGGTCATTTCAATGAACGAAATGGCCCGCATAAAACTGCGTTTGGCTTCACCGCTCATGGTAGATGATTACCGGGAAAACAGAACCACAGGGTCTTTCATCCTGATTGATCAAGCATCCGGATCAACTGTTGCCGCAGGGATCATTAACCTGTAATCAGGCAGGAGGTTGTGTTCCACACAGTCGGCATTTCCGAATTTTTCGCATCCTGCCTTAGGCTAGAGTCCTCTTCCCTGAAGCTCGCCAGAATCTGATATCAAATCAGAGCCATACGTTCTATCTTCGCTTCGAAGCCTTCATCATGCCTACCCCCATCATCGATCTCGAAGCCGAAAAACGTGAAATTCTTAGGAGGTACAGGGGATTGTTGCGCGCTGCGACACACAGCAAAGACCGCCTAAGTCGCAAGAAAATTCGCCGAGCATTTGACATCGCTCTCGAGGCTCATAAAGACATGCGCCGCAAAAGTGGTGAGCCCTACATCTACCACCCCATTAGTGTGGCACGGGTTGTGGCGGAGGAAATGGGGTTGGACACCACGAGCATTGTATGTGCTCTTCTCCACGACACCGTAGAAGACACCTACCTCACGCTCCAAGACGTTGAGCAACTGTTTGGCAGAAAAGAGCGCAACATCGTTGACGGATTGACGAAAATGGCAGGGGTATTTGAACCTGGCACCAGCGCTCAGGCCGAAAACTTCAGGAAAATGCTCTTGACGATGAGCGATGACGTCCGGGTCATACTCATTAAAATCGCGGACCGCTTGGACAACATGCGGACCTTGGATCACATGCGGCCTGACAAGCAGCAGAAGATTGCCTCTGAGACCCTCTACATGTACGCACCCCTCGCTCATCGCATGGGATTGTACTCCATTAAGACAGAATTAGAAGATTTGTCTTTGAAGTACAAGGAACCGGAGGATTACCAATTCATCGAAGCACGCTTGAGGAAAACGAAAGCCGTTCGCACGCGGTTCATTAACAGCTTCAGCAGCCCCATCAAGCGGGCATTGGAAGAGGCTGGTTTTGAATTTGAAGTGAAAGGGCGGACCAAGAGCATTTTCAGCATTTGGACTAAAATGCAGAAGAAGAAGGTCAGCTTTGAAGAGGTGTATGATGTATTCGCCATCCGCATCATCTTGGATAACTTGCCAGAACAGGAGAAGGCCGATGCCTGGCGGACCTACAGCATTGTAACTGATTTCTACCAACCCAATCCGGATCGGTTGAGGGATTGGATTAGCATCCCGAAGGCCAACGGGTACGAGAGTTTGCACACCACCGTGATGTCTCCCAGTGGGAAGTGGGTAGAAGTGCAGATCAGGTCGCGGCGCATGGATGAAGTGGCGGAGAAAGGATTCGCCGCCCATTGGAGGTACAAAGATGGAGCTGATGACAAGGAGTTGAAAGGGACTGACAGATTAAACCAACGCTCCTCCGCACCGACGCTCGACGCTTGGTTGGCCTCAGTTCGGGAAATCTTGGAAAGCGACGAGGAGGATGCCTTGCAGTTCATTGATGAGTTTCAGCTGAACTTATTCAATGATGAAATCTATGTGTTCACGCCCAACGGTGATTTGTTCACCCTTCCAAAAGGCGCTACCACCTTGGATTTTGCATTCCGTGTGCACACACAAATCGGGTCTCGCTGCATTGGGGGAAAAGTCAACCACAAACTCGTCCCGCTCAGCTACGAATTGGAAAGCGGCGACCAGGTGGAAATCATCACCTCTAAAAAGCAAACCCCAAAGGAAGATTGGCTCAATTACGTGAAGACCGCAAGTGCCCGATCCAAAATCAGGCATGCCCTGAGGGAAGAGGAAAGGAAAGTGGCCGGAAATGGGAAGGATTTGATGCGCAAGTGGATGAGGAAGGCCGGGCTGGACTTTGTCAACGCCAACATTGAAAACCTGCTGCGCAAATTGAAATTGGATTCGCCCCATGAGCTTTACTACAGGCTTGCGACTGGGCGTCTGAACTTGGACCTCATCGATGGATTCCATGTGGTAAAAGGCCGGTTGGAGTGGCTCAAACCCCAAGAGCAGCATGTCCCGTCCCCGCCCGCCATTGCCCCTCCCCCAGAAAAAGGCGATGAACTACTCATTGGGGAAGGCATGCAACGGGTGGACTACACCTTGGCCGCATGCTGCAACCCCATTCCTGGGGACGAGGTGTTTGGGTTTGTGACGGTTTCTGGTGGCATCAAGGTGCACCGAAGGAACTGCCCCAATGCAACGAACCTCCTTTCAAAGTATGCCTACCGCGTGATGAAGGCGCGTTGGTCATCCAAGGCAGCCGTTCAATTCGAAGTGCTCCTTGTCTTCAATGGCATCGACGACGTAGGCTTGGTCAATGCCGTTACCAAGGTGATCTCTGATGACATGCACGTCAACATGCGGGCCATTAGTTTCGAGTCCAAAGACGGCACGTTCGTAGGACGTGTTAAGGTCCTTGTTCACGACACGGATCATTTGGAACAACTCCGAAAAGAGCTGCTTAACGTCAATGGAGTTTGGTCGGTAGAACGGGGCGATGAAGCCCAGGCCGATTAAACTGCAAACAGCGGCAAACCCGACATTTTCTCCTGCACCTCTTGCCCCACCTCGGAATGCACAACTGCGTCCTCTGGTGCAGCAATGACCCGATCGATCCAATCCGCAACGACTTCCATGTCCTGTGACTTCATGCCTCGCGTGGTGATCGCTGGCGTCCCAATTCGGATGCCAGAAGTGACAAAGGGGGAACGCTCATCAAATGGGACCATGTTCTTGTTCAAGGTGATGTGCGCTGCACCAAGCGCCTGCTCTGCCACCTTGCCCGTGACGCCCTTGTTGTTGAGGTCAATCAGCATCAGGTGGTTGTCGGTTCCTCCCGAAATGAGGTTGTAACCACGGCCCACCAAGGCAGCGGCCAAAGCTTGTGCGTTTTCCCTCACTTGGGCCGTGTAGGCTTTAAAAGAAGGTTTCAATGCCTCACCAAAAGCAACAGCTTTTGCCCCAATCACATGCTCCAATGGACCTCCTTGCATTCCAGGGAAAACCGCGCCATCCAGCAGGGAAGACATGCTCCGAATGGCCCCCTTCATGGTTTTCTTGCCCCATGGGTTGTCAAAATCCTGCCCCATCATGATGATGCCGCCTCGGGGCCCGCGCAAGGTCTTGTGCGTCGTGCTCGTGACGATGTGGCAATGAGGCAGAGGATCGTTGAGGTCACCCGCGGCAATCAAACCAGCAGGGTGCGCAATGTCAGCCAGTAGCAAGGCACCAACCGAATCGGCAATGGCTCGGAACCTGGCATAATCCCATTCGCGAGAATAGGCCGATGCACCGCAAATGATCAGTTTCGGACGCACTCGGGCTGCAGTAGCCTCCACCTTGTCCATGTCGATGATGCCGGAATCACGTTCCACCCCATAGAAGTTGGCCCGGTAGTGTTTCCCGCTAAAATTCACAGGAGAACCATGTGTCAAATGCCCACCATGTGCCAAGTCAAACCCCAGTATCGCATCCCCTGGCTCCAAGCATGCGAGCATGACTGCAGCGTTAGCGGAAGCACCAGAATGCGGCTGGACATTGGCCCAAGCTGCTCCGAATAACGCCTTCAACCGATCAATGGCCAACTGCTCCACTTCATCCACCACTTCACACCCGCCGTAATAGCGCTTTCCTGGGAGCCCTTCTGCATATTTATTGGTAAGAATAGACCCCTGAGCTATCATCACATCTTCACTCACGTAATTCTCTGAGGCAATGAGTTCCACACCATTTTTTTGGCGGTTGAATTCGCGATTGATGAGGTCCGAAATGCGTTGGTCAGTCATGGAAGGTATTTTGGGTCACAAAACTATTGAGCAACGGCATGCACTCGTTAAAAAAAACTGACGAATTCCATTAAAAAAGACCGCTGCAACCTACCTTCATGCCGAATTAAAATCTTCTTGAAATGAATAAGTTGTTTAGCCTGGTGTTAGGTTGTGTCGCCGCTGCGGCAATCTTGGTGTCCACGTTCGCGTTCAACGCTGCACCTGTGGAGTTTGAATACCAAACCATGACGGTGATTGAATCCATCATCCCTGCAGGCATGGGCCGCAGCCGAATCTTGGTTGACAACGGGGGCGAATTAGAAGAATTGAAGATCAACAACCTTTACAGTGCGGTAGGTATCAAACTCGAAAACATCTACGACAACGACATCATGGTCATGGCGAAGTTGAACGAATTTGCTGCGCAGGGCTGGGAAGTTGCATTTGTCAACACAGGTGTTCAATCTCCAACCGATGGCGGCAAGTCTGGCATTTACTGCACGCGCTACATCTTGCGCCGCGCGAAGTAATTCACGCGTCACTTTTTGAATTGGACACCCTGGCTTTTTGGCCGGGGTGTTTGCTTTCGGAACTTTACGAGATGATTCGGATCAAGACCCTCTCCCTCCTTTGCACGATCCTGTTTTGCGGATCGATTCATGTTTCAGGCCAAACCGACACCCCCAGAACCGTTCAAGAATCCATTGATGCCCAGGAAGCTGCAAAGCAAGCGCGTGCAGAAGAAGCACAGGCTGCTCGGCAAGAAGGCCTGAGGCGCCACTGGCGTAACCAAGACCGCACGACGCAACGAAGAATGCGCCAGAGCTTCAGGGAATCGAGGAAAATTCACCTTGGACGCACTACCCCTTGGTGGCGAAGGGTGTTTCGCAGAACCCGATGACGGCTTCCCTTGACTCTCTCCCGAGCGAGATGCCACATTTCTCGTGCCCAATTCAGTGATACTTTCATTACAATTTACAGGTAAGATTTTTGTTATCAGTTCATTAACTATTTTTCGCATACCAAAATGGTCGCCCTATATTTACCCCACCTGTATCCGAACGCCTGAAACAAATGATTCGCATGTTGCGTCCAACCCTAATATTCATTGCCCTGTTCGCGACCTCGCTGTCGGTGCTTGCGCAATCTGGATCCGGTACCTTGAAAGGAAAGGTAACCGACGCCGACCTCGGTGATCCCATGCCGTTTTGCAGTGTCATCTTATTCCTCAACGGCAATCAAGTCACGGGAGTAAACACCGACATGGATGGCGAGTACACCATTAAACCCATCCAACCAGGCACTTATGATGTCATGGTCAGTTTTGTGGGATATCAATCCCAGAAAGTCACTGGGGTAAAGGTGTTGGCCAACAAAATTCAATTCGTTGACATCACGCTGTCGCCTGGAGTTATGATAGACGAAGCAGAGGTCATTGAATACAAAGAGCCGCTCATCGACAAAGAGGGTGGAACGTCTGGTGGCACCGTGGCACGTGAAGACATCGACAAGATGCCGGGCCGGGACGTGGGCACCATAGCAAGCACCGTTGCGGGTGTCGGAACTGCCGGTACTGGCGGTGGCATCTCCATCCGAGGTGCTCGTACATCGTCTACGTGGGTATACATTGATGGGATCAAGGTTCGAGGCTCAAGCGCCTTGCCTAAGTCAGCCATCGAACAAGTTCAGGTTATTACAGGTGGTATCCCTGCGAACATCGGCGACGTAACAGGTGGTGTCGTGAACATGTCCTTGCGGAATTCTTCATCGAAGTGGTTCGGTGGAGCGGAGGTCATTAGCTCGGGGTTGCCCATTGGCGAAACAGCCTATGGTTTGGACCGTTACGGATACAACTTGGTAGAAGGCTCGATTTCCGGCCCACTTCTTTTCGAAAAGGATGAAGAGGGAAACAACGTGCGGCCTCTCTTGGGATTGTTCTTGTCTGGCAACTACACGTATCAAAAAGATCCTCGCCCTGCATTTGATGGAACGTATCGGATGACAGATGCTTCCCGCGAGTACATTTTGGCCAATCCGTTGCGCCAAAACATCTCCTCTTCTGGGGACATCAATGGTGCCTTATTCAATGCGGACTTCCTAACCGACACGAATTTCGTTAAGGTTCCAACGCGCATGAACGTAGGAAGCCAGAGCGCGAACCTTGTTGCGAAAATCGATGTCAATACCAATGAAACAACGTCCTTGACGTTTGGTGCAACAGGGGCTTACAACCGAAACAACAGCTTCAGCTACAGCAACATGCTGGCGAACTGGGAAAACAACCTGGACGTGTTGAGCTTTGACTGGAGGGGGTATGTGAAATTCGCTCAGCGATTCAACAACGAAGAGGACCAACAAAGCTCTGGAACCACTTTGAAGAACGTGTATTATTCCGTCATGGCGGATTACACGCAAACCTACCAGCGCGTGCAAGATGCCTCCCACGGTGACAATTTCTTCCGTTATGGCCACGTCGGCACATTCAATGTGTACAACCAAGAGTCCTACGATTATGACGCGGCTAGCCAACGCTTCTTGCACAACGGCTGGGAAGACACCTTGGTAACGTTCGCCCCTTCGGTCCACAATCCAGAATTGGCTGCCATCAACCAGCAGTATTTTTCGCTCTTTGATTACGAACCTTACAATTCGTTCGTAGATGGTCCATACGAGAGCCTGTTGGAAGTCCAAAACGGCAACGCATTGCTCAATGGACAAGCCCCCAGTTCGACCTACGGACTCTGGAGCTACTATGGAGCACAAGGAAACAGCTACAGCATTTCAAACAACTCGCAATTCAGAATTTCGGCCTCAGGCTCCGGTGATTTGGGCGACCATGCGATTCAAGTTGGTTTCGAATACGAGCAGCGGAGCGATGCTTTCTTCTCTGTATCGCCCATTGGCCTGTGGACCCTGGCTCGGTTGACCACCAACTCACACATTAAGGAAATCAACTCGTCCGATTCCACCTTAACCAATGTTGGCACAGATTACTACGTAACCTACCAGCGCCTCATTGGTGACAACCAATTCGAGTTTGACCGCAACCTCCGAACAGCTTTGAATCTCGATCCTGACGGGAATGATTTCATCACCATTGACGCCTTGGACCCTGACTTCCTTTCCTTGGATTTATTCGGTGCCGATGACCTGCTGAACCAGGGAAACAATTACGTCAACTACTCGGGGTACGACCCCTACGGAAATCGGCTTCGAGGCCGTCCCACCATTGAGGACTTTTTCAATGAAACCAACGATGCTGGATACAACACCCGCCCCATCCAGGCGTATGAGCCCATCTACATCGCAGGTTACATCATGGACAAGTTCGCCTACGACGACATCATCTTCAACGTAGGTCTGCGTGTGGATCGTTTTGACGCAAACCAAAGCGTTTTGAAAGACCCTTACGTGGTCGGAGAGCGCTACACCGTTGGCGATGTCCGTTCTGAGCTGTTAGCTCAATTGGATCCCACAATCGATGTGCCCTCAAACATTGGCGAGGACTATGTGGTGTATGTAGACGCTTTGAAGAATCCGACCACTGTGGTTGGATACCGGGACGGCGATACGTGGTTCAATGCTGCAGGTACGGAAATCAATGACCCCGACATCCTCGCGGTGAATGAGAGCTACCCTGCACCTTGGTTGATCAACGCGCCGGACGCACCTTTGACGTCGAAGTCTTTCCGGGATTACACCCCGCAAATCAACTTCATGCCTCGGATCGCTTTCTCGTTCAACATTTCTGACGAGGCTGTGTTCTTTGCTCACTATGACATCCTCACCCAGCGTCCCACTTCGAATAACAGGTTCTCTCCCATTGATTACTTGTTCATTCAAAGCAGGAACTCCCTCATTTCTAACCCTGACTTGAGGCCTGAGAAGACCATCGACTACGAAGTTGGTTTCCAGCAAGTGCTATCGAAAACATCGTCATTGAAAATCGCCGCTTTCTACAAAGAAATGCGCGACATGATTCAGGTGAGGAATTTCACTGGTGCCTACCCACGTCCTTACCGAGCATTCGGAAACTTGGATTTCGGAACAGTGAAAGGTTTGACCATTGCATACGATTTGCGCAGAACTGGCAACATTCGGATGAACGCTTCCTACACGTTGCAGTTTGCAGATGGAACCGGTTCAACCACCACTACAGCCTTGGCACTCATCAATGCTGGCTTGCCTAACCTGCGCACAATCAATCCATTCAACTACGATCAACGTCACCGCATCGTAGCCAACGTAGACTACCGTTATGGCGCAGGCGAGGCCTACAATGGACCAGTTCTCAGGTTCGGAAAGAATGAAGATGGCAGCACCAAAGAACACGCCGTGTTCGAGAGCACAGGAGTCAACTTCATCGCCAACCTCGGGTCCGGAACACCATACACCGCATCTACCATTGCCACCCCCATCACGGGTGAAATAAGCCCTTCAACCGAAGGATCCATCAATGGAAGCCGATTGCCTTGGCAGTTCGATTTGAACATGAACATCGACAAGAACTTCACGTTGACCTTGTCCAACGAAGAAGGAGCAGAACCGAAGTATGCTAACTTGAACATCTACCTCTGGGTGAGCAACTTGCTCAACACACGCAACATCAATTCTGTATACCGATTCACTGGCATCTCGGATGATGATGGCTACCTCGCCGCTGCACAATACCAGCCGCTGATCAACAGCCAGAACAATCCGGAGTCTTTCCGGAATTACTACTCGATGTACGTCGACAATCCTTTCAACCTCGGGCTTCCCCGCACCATTCGCCTCGGTGTCAAATTCGACTTCTGATCTTGACCATGCGCATCTCACTCATCATCACCGCTGCGTTAATTACTACGCAAGGATTGGCCTATAAATACACAGGGCCCAACGTCAATGGCACCGATTCCAATGGTGCATCTCAGCAACCCGCTTTGCGCGCTGCTGCCTGTGCACCCGCCACAGCATTGAGGGATTTGGAATGGAATAATGTCCGTGCCCTCATTGAAACAGGTGGGTCCATGTGGCAAGACCGTGCGACCAGCCGAGCAGCCTACGAGGTTCCTAAGGACGGGGGCGTCAGCTCATTGTATGCCGGAGCGCTTTGGATGGGCGGAATCAGCCCTGACCAGCAACTCAAGCTAGCGGCATTGCGCTTCCGTCAAGGAAATGACTTTTGGACTGGTCCGTTAACCAATGACGGGACTGCAGAAGTCGTTGCAACGACCTGTTCCGATTACGACAATTTCTTCATCTCCACTCGGGCAGATGCAGAACGTCACCGCCAATACTTCGATTGCATCAACAACCCCGATTGCGATCTGGAATCAGAGTTCCCTAACGGGTACAGCATTCCTTCCTATTTCTTTGACTACCCAGCTCACGGAAATACCGCACTGAATCAGGATTATTACCTCTCTCCTTTTAAGGACTACGATGGGAATGGGTTTTACGACCCTTCCTCCGGTGATTACCCTTGGTATGATTTCCTTCAAGAAATCGATTGCAAAGAGCGCCGGCGAGAAGACATCGTACCCTTGTACGGAGACCGGAATTTCTATTGGATCTTCAATGACAAAGGAAACGTTCACTCCGAGTCACAAGGAGAGCCCATTGGAATGGAGGTGCGTGCTCAGGCATTTGCCTTCTCCACCAACGATGAGGTAAACAACATGACCTTTTACAACTATGTCTTGATCAACCAGGGAACTCAAACCTTGACCGAAACGTACTTCGGAGTTTGGGTTGATGCAGACGTAGGTACAGCTACGGATGATTACGTTGGATGTGACGTACAACGAGGATTGGGTTATGCCTACAATGGGGATGCCGATGATGAGAGTTCTTCCTCTTCTTCGGGCTATGGCCAAAATCCTCCTGCTGTTGGTGTAGACTTCTTTGAAGGCCCCTACCAGGATGCCGACTCCATTGACAATCCGTTAACCAACGTCTTCACCAATGCCATTGATTCCCTAGGCATCCCCTACGAAGGAATCGGAATTGGTTACGGTGATGGTGTAGCCGACAACGAGCGTTTTGGCATGCGGAGGTACGTCTACTACAACAACAACCTGAATCCCATCAATGGTGAGCCGCAAACGCCGCTCCACTATTACAACTACATGAATGGGATTTGGAAAAACGGTCAGAAAATGGCTTATGGTGGTGACGGCGTGAGTGCAGCTACTGGTGCCAACCTCGAAATTGAAGCTGACTACATGTTCCCGGGAGATACCGACCCCTTCCAGTGGGGAACAGGCGGAGCTTCTGTTGAGGCTTGGTCTGAAGTGACCTCCGGCAATCCACCCAACGATCGCCGATTCATTCAAGCGGCTGGGCCATTCACACTCGAGCCAGGAGACTACAACAACATCACTGTCGGTGTTGTTTGGGCGCGAGCAACATCTGGAAATCCAGAGGCATCCGTTGACGTTCTTCGCATCGCAGATGACAAAGCGCAGGCCTTGTTTGACAATTGCTTCGAAATCGTCAGTGGACCAGACGCGCCAGACGTGACAGTTCAAGAACTGGAGAATGAGCTCATCCTCTACTTGACAAACAACAACCCCCTCTCGAATAACTACTTAGAGGATTACCTGCAATTGGACCCAGGCATTCCTAAAGTAGACATCGAAGGGAATGAATACGACTCCCTGACCCGTTCCTACACGTTCGAAGGGTATTTGGTTTACCAATTGGCCAATGCCGAGGTCTCCGCCTCCGATTTGGGTGATGTAGATAAAGCTCGTTTGATCGACCAATGCGATGTCCAAAACGGCATTGACATGGTTGTGAACTTTGAGCAGGATCCCGTCATGCAACTGCCCGTTCCCATGATGATGGCGAATGGCAGCAACGAAGGAATTCGCCACAGCTTCCGCGTCACGACGGACGCCTTCGCGCAAGGAGACAACGCCTTGGTGAATCACAAGACCTACTATTTCATGGTCTTGGCCTATGGTTTCAACAACTACGAGGAGTACGATCCTGTTCAAGGATCAGGTCAAGATGTGCAATTCAAAGCCTCCCGTAAGGCTTCTGTGGGTTCACTTCGGGTGTACAGTGGCGTTC
>DAISXU010000054.1:0-13751 GCA_036825655.1 Flavobacteriales bacterium
CCATTCCATTCCCCAATTGATAGGAGGGGAGTCCAGGTTATCAAAACAAAAAGGCCACCTGCGAAGGTGGCCTTTTTGCTTTGCTTTTATCCGGTTGTTTAGTCGGCGATTTGTTCAAATCGGAGCAGGTAAGAGTAATCGTAGAGGTCCTCTCCTGAATACTCTCGGAATTGATAGGCTTGGAAGTCGTCAAGTTCCAATTCAAGAATCTTCCAATAGATATTAAGCAACTTCGTTTCCTCGGGATAGGCGATGGTCAAATCCAAATCTTGGTTGTCGCTGATCCATTCCAAAATTTGAGAATCCATTGTGCTGTTTGCGAAAATTCCAATGAACAAATCAGCTTGGATGCCAAATTCACTTTCGAGCAAAGGCTCTAGGTTTGGATCGTCCCATCCCGTCACAAGGGGCTCAACTTGCTCAAACGTCACGAATATGCCATAAATGTCTTCCATCCCTTGAGCAATGCCATCCGTATCCTCAGCAGACTCGATGACACCGTCGTTGATGAAGTCCTCCACGAAATTCATGACATTCAGCGTTACATCATCACCAACTTCGTATCCACCCCAAGTTCCCCCCGTAAGGGTCCACTGCGTGTAGGACGACATGAGTTGAATGGCATAGGGACGAGTGGATTCGGTGATGTCTGCGTACGTCCCAGCTGAGAAAAATACTGTGTCCAATTCAAGCAATGGTGCAACCCAAGCCTCCACTTCGGAGGAGTGATCGACGCTGTCTGCATCCCAGAAGAAGGGGCCGAGCGTCTTGTTGCTCACCACGTTCAATTGAAGCACGCTGTTGTCCTCATTGAACAAGTAGTCTCCTTCATAAACCAAATCTTCGCCCAGGTTCGTGACCGTGACGGTCGCGTCATCGCGGAAGGTCATTTCGAGTTGCAGGTTATTTGAACCGAACAATTCAGTAACATTCCCATCAGATTCTGCTCCAACTTCTTGCACACGCACGGATGTCCAAGTGCCTAGGATGCGTTTTTCCGGTGAACGGAGGTGAAACAGTGATCCGTTCTGCTCGTACTTTGTACAGGAGCCCAGTGCTGCCACGGCAGCCATTAACAAAAAGGTCTTGCGCATGATGGAGAGGTTAGATGCGGTAGGAGAGGGTGAGTGCAAAGTTTCGTCCGGCGGTGTTTGCCAACCAGTCATAGTATTCGCCTTGGAACAAGTAAGTCTTCCGGTTCACTGGGTTGATGAGGTTTCGAGCGCGCAACCGCAAGCCGAAGTGATCGCCAATGTTTTTCGTTAACGTCACGTCCAAGGTTGGTGTAGGTTGCTGGTAGATGTCCGGCAAACCGCCAATCGTCGCCAAAACCAGTTTTTCTCCCTGAACATTGAAAGCAATGGACGCATTGAAATCCAACGAATCATTTTGGTAGTTGAGCATCGCATTCACGATGTAAGGGCTCTGCCCGAACAAAGGACGGGTGTTGGGGTGCATCGGGTCGGTGTTCCGAATCACATTGAGCTCTTCCTCGAAGATCACAGCACGAGAGCGAATGAACGTGACGTTGGCCGACAAAGTGAACGGGCTCAAGGACTCGCTCACTGATCCCAGGTTTTTACGTCCTTCAAATTCCAACCCTACTACGTTTGCGTAGGGAACGTTGGCCCAAGTGTATTCCGTGTTCACGGCTTCCAAGACAGTGGTTTGTTCGATGGGGTCGGTGAACCGCTTAAAGAAGACGCTCGCGCTCAATACTTCTCCGAGTGCTGGGTAGTGTTCGATGCGCAAATCGAAGTTGTCAATTTTCGTTTCGTCCAACAATGGATTCCCTTTCAATACTTCGAGCGTTTCAAAATCAAAACCTCTGAAGGGCGACTTCTCGCGGAATACAGGGCGGGCGATGCTCCTTCCGTAGGCAAAACGCAGGTTGGTCATCTTGATGGGGTCCATTTCACCCAATGCGTATGTCAGGTTGAGGCTGGGCATCCAATCGAATTCATTCAAACTACCTTCTAAGCGAGCAGCTTCTTGAGGCGCGAGGTCGTTCACCAAATCCAATTTTGTTGAACGGATACCCATGTCGGTAGTCTCGATGCGCATGCCAGCATTCATCCGAAATCGATCGGAGAACGTGTGGTCAATCAAAGCGTATGCCCCTGCGACATTCATGGATCCCGTGTAAGAATTCACCAAATCCGTTAGAAGAATCGTGCTGACGTACTCTCCACCACGTGAAATTTGCATGTTCTCGCTTGCGAAATAGGCAGAGATGTCACCGTCGAAGAAGTTGCCATTTTGGGCCATGCCAAAGGTGTTCTCAGCATGCGACAAACGCGTCCGCACAAAGCTTAAACCCGAAGTGAATTTGCTGGGCCAGTCGCGATCTTGGAACAAGGGACGTGTGTAATGCACCTTGACATCCAGCTTGCTCTCATTGAGTTCACGGAAATACCGCGTGGGAGAGGGGTAGAGGGCTGTATTGATGCTGTAAACCGTGTCGACGTTTAGAGGAATGTCGTAGCTGTCTACCACGACACCTTGGTTAGCAAGTGCCGCAATCGCCGCCTCAGGGTTGTTAGCCCAATCTTCAGGCAAGACACCATCGGACACCATTTCAGCGATGCGGTCGAGAGCGTCTGCGGTCACATCCGTTCCATCTGATGTGGTAAAGGTGGAAAGCGAATCAATCGGAGTAATTCGCTCTGAGAAGTTGTTGTAAAACACCTTCATGTCAGGCGTTTCCATGCGTCCTTCTGAATAACTCGCTGTCCATGAAATTTGGCCCTCCGTCGCAGGCAGGTAATGCTCACCGCGGAGTTGGTAGATGTTCAAGCGGCGCGCTTCGTAGCGTTGAGTGCGCTGTTCCTGCATCTCGTCTGTATCCGATGGGTTGATGCCCACCAAGTAGCGGCTGCTGTTCTGGCCACTGACATTGGGCATGGCCATAAAGGACACCTTGTTGAATTCGTTCACTTTGTAGGACAAATTCAAAAGCATGTTCCAATACACGGTCTCCGTGCTCTTCTCATCCGAGAACTGGCGCAGCAATTGCATTCCATTCGCGCTCTCCAAATTACCAGCGTTGTAACGCGCGTAATCCCCTGAGCTGTAGTACCGAGAATTCATTTTGTACTGCAGTCCAAAGATGTATCCCAAATCACGTCCAAAGAGCTTTGTTTGGTCTCCAAAACTTAAACTGTGCGTCATGTCGAGCGGAGCTACGCGCCGGGTGTTTTCCCACGTGTTGGAGAAGCTCTGTCCAATTGCACTGAGTCCTTGGTTTTGGCTGATGCTCAATGGAAGCATTCCATATTGCTCCAAACTGTCTACGCTCAATCCCAACTGATTCACAACAGCACCAATGGGGTTTCCCGCGCCGATGCCTGAGCAATCATGGATGCCGAGTGCGTCCAATTCCTCACCGTATCCCATGTGAACAAGCCCTTCATAGAAGCAAGGCATATCCATGCTCGGCCACTGGTCTGCTGTCAAGCCATCCACTGCATCTGGAAGAGCCCTCATTCCATCGTCCAAGCCCAACCAATCGGTGCTCGAACGCTGTGAGCTAATCATCGACTGGAAAGTTGTTTGCGTGTTGAAACCCAAGGTGGTGCTGTAATTGAATAGAAAGGTTTCTGGGAAATCCTTGGTTACTACGTTCAAATAAGCACCAGACCAATCTCCAGGAAGGTTCGAAGTGGCTGTTTTCACAACGACGAGGTTGTCTACCAAGGTCGTCGGGAAAATGTCCATTTCAATGGTGTTCCTTCTTGGGTTGATGCTGGGAACTTCCGCGCCATTCAATGTGGTTTTGATGTAGCGGTCCGACAAACCTCGTACGAAGACAAAGTTTCCTACCGTCGAAACCCCTGGAATTCGGCGCATCGCACTGGCCGCATCGCTGTCTCCTGTCTGGCGGATTTGCTGGCTGGAGATGTAGTCAATGCTCGCGGCGTTTTTCTTACGGATGTTCTCCATGTAGACGTCGCGGGACCGATCCACCCGCGCCACCACTTCCGCGGCTTGCTCAATGACGAATGTTTCAACTTGGAGGTTGAAGTTGATGATTTGTACTTCATCACCCACCACTGTCACAACCTCTGTGACTGGAATGTAGCCCATGAAGCTACCGACTACCTCATAAGTGCCTGGGGCCAATCCTTCAAGACTGTACCGGCCATCCAGGTCAGCCATGGCGCCTTTGTAAGGATTCCGAATGACCACGTTTGCGCCAATGAGGGCCTCTCCAGTGCTCCCGTCCGCGATCACTCCTCGCAACGTTCCTTGGCTGTAAACACTTGAAAGGCAGCCAAATAAAACTCCTATGAGGAAAACAGTAATGCGTTTGTTCATGGCGTTAATTTCTGAGCACAAAGGTTTTGTGCACTAGCCACTTTCATGTTATCAAAAAGTTATCGCATTGCAAGTTGGGGGTTGTTGAATTGCAACCACCGCGTTCCTTTATTGGGAAGAAATCATGGTCATGCCTCGTCGCACGGATCCAGGAGTAAATTCGCCTGCAACATGTATTTTGGCAGCATGAAAGCAGCTGATAAAGAAATCCTCTCGGACCTCAGGCGGATCATTCGTTCGGTCAACTTGGAGGCCAAGCGAGTGGAGCGTGAATTTGGGGTAAGCATACCGCAGTATTTGTGCCTTCAGCACCTCAATGAACAACCTGAATTCACGGCTTCCATGAAGGAGATCAAGGATGTTCTTCAGTTGAATGCGAGCACAACAACCGGTATTGTGCAGCGGTTGGAGCGGGGAGGGTACGTTGCGAAATTGCCAAAACGCGATGACAAACGTAAGTCGCTTATAGTTCTTACAGAAAAGGGTTCTGAAGTCGTTCAGCACAATCCCGAGATCTTGCATGAACGCATGCTGTCGAGGCTGCAAGAATTGAATGAAAGTGATTACCAGGGTTTGCGTGCTGCATTCCGCACAATCATTGAGTTTCTCGAGATTGAGCGGATTGATGCGGCCCCATTGGTCACCTCAGAGGCTACGTTGCCCAATGCGTCCCCGTCAGGCCATGGTTGAAAACCTCCTGGCGGATTAATTGTTTCACTACGAAATAAAACATAGGTTTGCGCTGGATTTAATACCGCTTACTTATGCTAAATTGTTTTTGGAGTTTTACCGGTCGAAGGCCATTCCCTGTTGGGAAAATAGCGCTTACGATTCAGCTGTTCTTTTTTATATTATTGTTTAACAATGCATTAGCTCAGGTCTCTGTTCAGGGTTCTGTTGCGGATGACACCGGGCTTCCTTTACCAGGAGCCAGTGTGATGGTGAAGGGTACCTCTACGGGAACTTCAACCAATGTTGATGGTAAATTCGTGTTAGAAGTATCGCCTGAGGCCAAGCAACTGGTGGTGAGTTTTGTGGGTTATGCTTCGCAAGTTGCTCCGATTGACGGGAGAGGGAGTTATGACTTCATCCTTTCAGGGGTCATTGGATTGGAGAGTGTTGTCATTACGGCTCTCGGTGTTGAGCGAGATGAGAAATCCTTGGGCTATGCCATCCAGCGTTTGGAAGGTGAGGCGGTTTCACAAGTGCCCAGCACGAATGTTGTGAATGGCCTCAATGGCAAACTGGCAGGCGTAAACATTCAAGGCTCTGCTGCTGGTCCCACGGCTTCTGCCAACATCACGATTCGAGGTGAAAACTCATTGTCTGGCGACAATCAAGCCCTGTTCGTAGTCAACGGCATTCCGATAACGAATGGGTTATTTAGTTCAGGCGATGGTTTGAATGGCTCAACAACGATTGACTTTGGTAACGCTGCACAAATCATCAATCCGGATGACATTCAGGAGATATCGGTCCTGAAAGGCCCAGCTGCGGCTGCACTGTATGGCACAAGGGCCGCGAACGGCGTCATTCTCGTGACAACGAAAACTGGTGAAGGCTCCGAAGGGTGGGGAGTTACGTTGAATTCATCGACCACTTTCAGTGGAATTCTCAAGTTGCCGGATTACCAAGCGGAATATGGGGTTGGTGGCTATGGTCGGTACAGCTACAACGGCGGATCAACTTATACGGGAGATTATTACGATGCCTTTGGCGAAAATTGGGGTCCTAGAACCAATGGAGCGAACGTTGTTCAATGGGATTCCAATGGAGAGGCTGTTCCTTTCAACGCTGCACCTGACAACATTCGTAACTTCTTCCAAACTGGTGTGACGACACGGAACCACGTGGCCATGTCAAATAGCACAGAGGACAGTGATTTCAGAGTTGGATACACACATTTGGGCAGCCGAGGTATCGTTCCAAACACCGATTTGACGAGGCATACCCTCAGCATGAGTGCGGGGCAGGACTTTACAAGCCGCATGCGGCTGAGGACGAATTTCAACTACGTAAGAAGTGCTTCAGATAACGTACCCAACGCCGGATACGATGAGAGTTCTTCGATCATGTACAACTGGATTTGGTTTCCAAGAAACACACCCATTGCTGACTTGGAGAATTATTGGAAGCCTGGACAAGAAAACGTCCAGCAAGCGAACGTAGAGGAGCTGTGGACAAACAACCCTTGGTTCGTAGTAAACGAAAACACCAATGCCTTCGAAGCTGATCGGGTATTTGGAAATGTGGCATTGGATTTCGATCTGACAGATAAAATCAATGTTCGATACAGATTTGGCGCAGATGTCAACAACGATCAACGCAATTTCCGTCGCGCCATGTCGACAAAATCAGTCCTGCTCGGAAGTTACCGAGAGGACAACATGGGGTTTCAAGAAACCAATAGCGAGCTTCTGATTTCTTATGATGGCGTGGATTATGAGAAGGATTTCAACTTCAGTGCCCGAGTCGGTGGAAACGTCATGCGCCAGTCGAGCACAACGCTGCGGGCCAATGCGCCTCAGTTGCTGATTCCAGGCATTTACAACCTGGGGAATGCGCGTTCAGGCGTGATCACCGATCAATTCACTTACGAGAAGGGAATCAATAGCATTTTTGGCTTGGCGAATTTCAGCTACAAAAACTACCTGTACTTCGATGTCACGGGTCGAAATGACTGGAGCTCAACATTGCCGACCGCGAACAACAGTTATTTCTATCCGAGCGCTACGTTGAGCGCAATTGTCAGTGATATGCTTGACTTGCCCAGCACGAGCTCGTTGTCCTTTGCCAAGGTCCGTGCTGCCTATGCGGAAGTCGGAGGAGATACCAATCCGTATCGCATCCGCAACATATACGCCTATGACAATGCTTGGGGGGAGTATCCAATTGCTGGAGAAAGTGCTCAGCTCAATAACGCCAATTTGCTTCCTGAGCGCACGAATTCATTGGAGTTTGGCTTGGACATGCGTTTCAAAAACGGGAAATACGGCATTGACTTGGCTTGGTACAACTTGGTTTCAAGGGATCAGATTGTCACCCTTCCGCTCGCCTCGACATCTGGCTATACGAGCCGTGTTATCAACAGTGGAGAGATTCAAAACAAGGGATTAGAATTGGTTGTCCATGCTGCCCTTGTCGAGCGAGAAAATTTGACCTGGACGAGCACATTGAACATCACGCGGAACCGCAGTGAAGTTCTGTCATTGCCTGAAGAAATTACCACTTATCAAATGGTTGCTGATGTTTATCCCAACGATGGAGGACAGGATTTGAGCTTGGAGGCTCAAGTTGGGCTTCCACTTGGCCAAATGGTAGGTCTGGGATTCCAACGGGACGATGCAGGAAACATCATCCACGAGAACGGACTCCCGCTGCTGACAGCGGACAAAGTGAGCGCAGGCACTTACCAGCCCGATGCATTGGTTGGTTGGAACAATGATTTTACGATGGGCCGCTTCCAGGTGGGCTTCTTACTTACAGGTCAAATTGGCGGACAGATATACAGCAGAACGCACGCATTGACAGCAACAGGAGGTGCGATTACAAATTTGGATGATCCACTGCTTAATCTTTCAACACTTGATGGGCGAGAGGTATACGATGTCAGCTATGATTCCGACGGTACACCATATTACACAGCGGTGGATGAATCCACTTGGGGTGTTGTAGGTCCAGGTGTCATGTATGATGAAAATGGGGCACTGGTCGAAAACAATGTGTCTGTTGCCACACGTGATTATTTCTACGCATACTACGGCAACGGATTTAGTCGTGATAACATCGAAGCTGCAACCTACGATGCTTCTTATCTCAAGCTTCGCGAATTGAGATTGGGGTACGCTCTTCCAAGTGAATTTGCCAAACGCCTCGGCGCACAGTCTGCAACGGTTTCCATCGTTGGCCGCAACTTGTTGTTGTTCTCCAAGGTTCCATCCATTGACCCTGAGACCTATTCCATTCGAGGCGGGACTTTCGTGCCTGGATTCGAATCCACGTCTTTGCCGTCTATGCGCACCTTGGGCTTCTCTCTAAATGTTAACTTCTAAGCTACCGATCATGAAGATGAATCGCATCCAATCCGCCCTTGTATGGGCCTTTTCCGGCATGCTGCTATTCGGTTGCGGCAAGTTGGAAGACTTAAACGTCAATCCAAATCAACCAGAAAGTGTAACCCCAGACATCCTCTTGCCTGGAGTAATACGTGACATGAGCAATACCCTTGTGGGACATGCTTTTTTCATTGCGAATTGCGCATCTCAACACACAGCGAAATCGCTCCGTAACGAGGTGGATGTTTACAACTGGAATTCAGCTCAAATCATTGGTGTTGAGCCACTTTGGCAAGGGATGTATGGCGCGCTTCGCGACATTCGCAACATAGAAATTGCAGCACAAGAATCAGGTGATGACCGGTTGCTCGGAGTAGCCTTGACCTTGAAGGCGTTTGCTTTTTCCATCTTGACGGATACCTATGGGGACATTCCTTACAGCGAAGCCTTGTCAGGATCCACTGGCGTCTTTTATCCTGCCTACGATTCTCAAGAGTCGATCTATACGGGATCCAATGGACTATTCGAATTATTGGATCAAGCCCATGCTCTTTTCACAGAGGCGGGTGCGGGGAATGTTGCAGGGGACATTCTCTTTGCTGGGGATTCAGATTTATGGAATCGTTTTGCGAACGCTTTGCACCTTCGTTTGCTGATGCATGCTTCGCAGCAGATGGACGTAAGTGCTCAATTTGCAACGGTTTCGACTCGCCCTTTGATGGAAGGGACTGCTCACAATGCCCAACTCGTGTACTTGGGTGCATTTCCGAACGAATACCCGCTGATTCCTTTCAAGACGGGGGATTTTGAGAGTGTTCGATTGGGAGAACAGCTGTTCCAGCAATTGGATGCAACACAGGATCCGCGATTGATGCGTTTTGCTCGGCCTACAGATGAAACACTCGGGTCTGATGATGAGCAATATGCTGGTTGGATCAATGGAGGAAAAGGATGCGATGACAGTGGTTCTCGATTGGGATATGC
The DNA here is from genome assembly GCA_036825655.1 of Flavobacteriales bacterium. Classification (GTDB taxonomy): domain Bacteria; phylum Bacteroidota; class Bacteroidia; order Flavobacteriales_D; family Sanyastnellaceae; genus JALQTD01. The sequence continues at coordinate 9,357 of DAISXU010000054.1, forward strand.
ATATTATGATTACCCAGGCCATCCCGTAGGAGCCGACAAAGCGAATGGCATGTGGATGTCTTTTGCTGAGCAATCATTCATCATTGCTGAGGCCGCTCTCAATGGCTGGGTGTTCGAGGACGCACAGGCCCATTACGACGCAGGCATCGTTGCTTCTATGCAAGACCATGGCGCAAACCCTGAGGATACGGGCTTGAATTCAGTTGACGATTTCTTGGCGCTTCCCGAAGTTGCTTGGGATGGGACATTGATTCGCCTTCAAGAGCAGAAGTGGGTTTCGCTTTACTTCCACGGCATGGAGTCTTATTTCGAGGTCCGTCGCTGGTACCGCGCGGTAAATGGAGATTGGAGCCAGATTCCTTTCCTTGTGCCCCCATGCAACAACACCAATGCGGATGCGCTGCCGATGCGATTTGTTTATCCAGGCGAGGAGCTCAGCTTGAATGGGTTAAACAATGCAGTTGCCGTTGATGCCATGGGCGGAAACGACTACAATGCAAAGATGTGGCTGGTCCAAGACTGAATCTTAAGACGTCCAAAGAAGTAACAAGGCGCCCGGTTCATCCCGGGCGCTTTACTTTCGCTACGAAATGAATAATGAATCAACTTTGAAACGCTGGTACAAACGCAACTTCGATTTGAGTTTACCGGTGTTCATTCCATCTGTACTCGTCGTTCTTGGATTTATCCTTGCGACCCTCTTCGTTCGCGATGGCATAGAGGATTTCTTCACAGGCTTTCAGAATAGCGCCTATGAGAACTTTGGCTGGATGCTAATTCTATCCGTCAATGTGGCATTTTTCGCGGCCCTGTACTTCGCCTTCAGTCGGTTTGGTAGAATTCGCCTGGGTGGACCAGATGCCAAACCAGAATTTAAGAGGTGGACTTGGCTCGCTATGCTGTTTTCTGCGGGCATGGGAATTGGCTTGGTGTTTTTTGGTGTAGCAGAACCCATGATTCATTTTCATGAACCACCGTATGCCATTGCAGATCCTGCGCGAAGGGCAGCAATGGCCTTCCAGGTTTCTTACCTTCATTACGGAGTGTATCCATGGGCAGTCTATGGGATTGTGGGCCTCGGGATGGCTTATTTCACCTTCAACAAAGGCCTTCCACTTTCAATACGAAGTATCTTTCACCCCCTGCTAGGGGAGCGAATACATGGTCCAATAGGTCACACCATCGATGTGATTGCCGTTATCGCCACACTGGTTGGGCTTGCCACCTCTCTTGGCTTTGGGGTGCAACAAATCGGTGCTGGTCTAAATTACCTTTTGGGATGGGAGGTGTCAGTGCGCACCTACACCTTGCTCATCGCTGTAATTACCGGATTTGCAACGATTTCCGTTGTGACAGGCTTGAAGAAGGGAGTCAAGTTCTTGAGCGAAATGAACATTTGGCTGGCATTTGGTCTCTTATTGCTCGTTCTCTTCATTGGTCCTACGGTGAGAATTTTGGATGTGTTTGTGCAAAGCACGGGCCAGTACCTCAGCAACGTGCTCCTTTTGGGCACTTGGTCTGAAGCGTTCAGACCCGAGAACGATTGGCAAAATAGTTGGACAGTTTTTTACTGGGCATGGTGGATTGCTTGGTCACCATTCGTTGGGATTTTCATCGCTCGAATCAGCAAGGGCCGGACCATCCGGGAATTCCTTTTGAGCGTTTTAACGGTGCCCGTGTTGTTTACCTTTTTTTGGTTTTCTGTTTTTGGTACAAGTGCACTCCAGCTGGAATTCGAAGGCATTGCAGCAATAGGTGAAGCCATCACGGCTGACCTCAGTACAGCGCTATTCGTCATGCTAGATCATTATCCATTCAGCGTCTTCAGCAGCACAGTCGGAATCATCCTGGTGACTAGTTTCTTTGTTACATCCTCGGACAGCGGATCATTGGTGGTTGATATGTTAACGAGTGGGGGCAAATTGGATGCTCCAGTAGGCCAAAGGGTATTTTGGGCACTCACTGAAGGCGCAGTTGCCGCGTCTTTGCTTTGGTCAGGCGGTTTAAAGGCCATGCAAGCGATGTCCATAGCAGCAGGTATTCCCTATGCCTTGTTGGTGATGGGCATGGTTTGGAGCATTCATAAAGCACTGGATTCGGATGAAAAGCAAATGCAAGTAAACCGAGGCTAAATCAACGAAATAAGAATGAAAAAGGCCGCTGCACATTGCAGCGGCCTTTCGGTTTTAAGGAGTTAGTTGCTTATTCGCAACTTGTTCCAAATTCGGCCAAGAAGGCCAGCAAGTCATTGGTCCCAATGAGTCCGTCGCCATTGAGATCCGCGGGGCAATTGGAGCCGAGTTGGAATTCACATGAGCCATCCTCAACGGTAGCTTGGGCGAAGAAGTTCATGGCGTCGGGGTAGGTGCAACCCGCAAGTGGTGCTACCTCACAGGCCAACATTTCCACTGCATTCGGATTGAAGTCGGCGAATTCCGAATTCATACATCCTGCACATCCCATCTCCGAGTTGAAGCAAACGGGCTCAAGTACCAGTGCTCCACTTACTGTTACTTCGCGCGTGATGCTCTCAGATTCACCATCTGATGACGCGAATTGATAGGCATAGGTTCCCTCTGAAAGGACTACAGTGAAGGTGTAAAGGGCGTAATTGGCCCAGGTCATTTGCACTTCTGTTTGTCCAGTAAAATCCCCTACAATGGAAGCAGTTGCCCCGTCCATATTCCACATATCAACCTTCATTGTAACGGGGAACTGACAAGAACCATCATCGATGTTTGCACCTTCATTGTAGTTGATTGCTGTGTCATTCGTGCAGCCATTGTATTCGCATTCAGTAGCAGGGTTCCCCACGTTGGCTTGTGGATCGTAGTTGTCAGCATCTGCGTCCGTGCAACCAGTGAATTCACATGATCCATCATCTACTGTAGCCAATTCATTGTAGTTGTCAGCATCAACATCGGTGCATCCTTCGTAGATGCAAGAACCGTCATCGACATTAGCACCTGCATCGTAGTTGTTCGCCGCGTCATCTGTGCAGCCAGGGTAGGTGCATGAGCCATCGTCCAAAGTGGCGGTGGGATCGTAATTGGATGCTCCTTCGTCGGTACAACCTGAGGCGGTTGCGCTGCCTTCGCTGAAGAAACCGATTCCATCCAAGTAAGTCCATCCTGCAGCCCAATTGTCATTTGGACCAAAAGCACCGCGGTAGTCAGCAAGATCAAACCAGCTATCAGCAGCGATCGCATCCGTACTCACGTCATTCGACGGTGTCAAATCCACTGTGTTTGTGACCTCCACGCCCGTGGCATTGAAACCGAAAACAAAGTCAATTCCTGCGTCACCAAAACCAATGCCATTTGCAGCAGCGTATGCGTCCAATTGGTCATCTCCAGAAGGCACAGTGCTCCCGTCGTAATCAATGGCCTCTCCAACGGCGGTCATCGTAATGTTTGAAAGCGTCAACAATCCTTCTAACCACTTATCGAATGCATCACTTGGGGATTGGAAGTCCTCGAGCTCAATGGCTTCGGCGATGTTCGCCATGATGGCATTGTGCAAGTGGCCTCCTGCTCCAGCCCGGAACAAGAATCCTTGCTTGTTCGCTGAAATCCCGCGACCTACAACTGTCAAGTTGTAGAGTGTTGGTGTTGCGAAGGGTTGGCCATTCGTCGTGACGTTAGGGCTGTCATCTCCATCAAATTCTCCCGCACGGTCACCAACTGAAGGATCTTGAATGGCCGTCCAGAACTGTCCTTTACCATGCCAGCCTTGGTCGTAGTCGAAGCTGTCATCTGCAGCAAACGCCACCACCAGATGCTTGACATTCACCGAACCACCAAAGAACTCGATTCCGTCATCATCATTGGAAATGACTTCGATGTGGTGGATGGTGGTTCCAGCGCCCACACCGCCGAGTGTCAATCCGTTGATTTCGTTGGCGGCACCCAACTGGGTTCCTCCGTGACGGATGCTCACGTATGCGAGAACTCCTGAGTTATCTTCATCGTTGTTGCCGCCGTATGCAGCCCGCTCATTATCTGCAGGGATTCCTTCGATTTGGCCCTCACCTGTTGGCAGGTTGATGGGGGCGTCTCCCAAGAGGATGACACCGCCCCATTGACCTGAGACGTCGAAAGCGACAGAGCCATCGAGGGGGTCAGCTTGGAAGGTGAATGTGATGGGGCAGTCTGCGGTTCCTTCCGCATAGATCTGTCCTCCACGCGCCACGATCAGTGCCGAGGCGTCTGTTCCTGAACCGGGCATTCCTTTGATGACGGTTCCAGGCTCGATGGTGAGCGCTTGACCGCTGTTCACAAACACGTAACCGTCCAGCAGGTATACGTTGTCGCATGACCACGTGGTGGTTCCTGTTCCTTGTCCAGCGTCGGAGACTATGATCTCGGTGCGATCAGCCAAATCGGGGCAGTCGCA
>DAISXU010000055.1:0-13638 GCA_036825655.1 Flavobacteriales bacterium
CGGTTGGTTGAAGGCTTGAGCGTTGACGAAACAACTGTTGAAGGTGGTTCCAGCGCTCACATTCCAGTTATTCAACGGCTGATTGAATGCTACGGCTTGACCAAAAGTCCCCCTGAACGACTGTACGTTGGAAACATCCCACCCATTCAAGGGCTGGTTGTATGCAGACGCTTGCCAAAAAAGTAAGTACAACGTGGTGACGTTCGATGTGTTCCAACTCGAAATGTCCGAGTTGAATGAAGCCGCCCCCAAGAACAATTCTGAAAAATTGGTTGCTGAAATCGTATTCCAAGCAGATAAATCGCCCGAAAATGAAGCCGCTTGCCTGAACATCCTATAAAAGTTGGTTCCATTGCTGACATCCCACGTCGAGATGTCTCCATTGAACGCTGTGGCATTAAAAAACAAATTCGAGAAACTCACACATTGACTTGTATTCCAATAGTTTAAGTCTTGATTAAATGCCACAGCTGAGTTGAACATGCTTGAGAAATTCGTTCCGCTGGAAACATCCCAGGTGTTCAAGGGTTGATTGAAAGCCTGCGTGCTTCGGAAAGCACTGGCAAAGTTGGTCACCTGGCTAACATCCCAAGATCCAACAGGCGAGTTGAATGCCCACGCGCTGTTAAACATGGCGCTGATGTCCGTCGTGGAGGACAGGTCCCAAGCATCAATGTCTTGATCGAAGACTCGGGCATTTGTAAACATCCCAGCCATGTTGACCGCAGAGCTGGTTGCCCATGAGCCGATGTCCTGGTTGAAGACAAAGGCATCGTAAAACATGTTCATGAAAGACGTTACGTTGCTCACATTCCACGATGATATGTCACCATTGAACGCATTCGCACGGATGAACATGTTACGCATACTTGTGGCGCTTGACACATCCCACGCACTCAGATCACCATTGAAATTTCTTGCTGCGTCAAATGCATTGTCAAAATTGGAAATATTGGAAACATTCCACCCCGTCAAATCGGATGTGGTCAGACCCAAACAGTTGTGAAATAAATAACTCCCGTCGGTTACAGATGCTCCTATTATGGGGGCATCGACTGCACTAAAAACGCAGTTTTGCGCTCCACGGAATGCGCCGCTCAAATTAGACCACTCCCCGGTGCCAAATTGACTAACATCCGTCAGCAGCATGCGCTGCGAATAGTTGCCCACCTGAAAAAATCCGAAATCAGTGGGTGAACTTGCGGCACAAGAAACTTCAATGTCATATGCACCCGTGGACGCATAGGTGTGTGAAGGGTTGTTACCAGAATAGGTTTCTAAAGCGCTCCCATCGCCCCAGTCGATGGTGATGTTCACTGACGATTTCATCGGCAAGGTGAGGGTGGTCCCTGCAGCAACCGTCCATTCTGTGATGAATGGTGTCGTGTTTTGAGCGGATGCGAAAAACCCAGCTGCAATGAAAACCACAGCGGCGAATATGGTACGCCATGTGGGAATGGGATCAGTGCGCATAAAAGAACTGAATGCGGTCACCAGCGACCAAGTTTGCACCTCCATTGTTTCCCGAAACATACGTAACCGAGGTTCCGCTGATCGACGTGGCAGATTCACTCAACAACACACCATTGCGAAACACCCGAACCACAGAACTGCCTGCGGGAGTTTGGGTCAGAGTAAAAGATGTTTCCCCGTCCGATACCACAGTCACTTCTTGCATCAATTCTGTAGTTGATGAACCTGCGCCGGACATGGCTGCATCCACATAAGCGGTGGTTGCGAGTTTTGTGGAATTATCTGCTGCAGATTGTGTTACAGCCGTCGTGCCGGTAGGCAAACTCGGCGTGCCGGTGAACGTGGGGCTGGCAAGCGGCGCCTTCAAGTCCAAGGCGGTTTGCGCAGCGGTAGAAACGGGCTTGTTCGCGTCCGACGTGTTGTCCGCGTTGCCCAGGCCGACCATCGCCGACGTGATGCCGCTCGTTGTTCCAGTGATCGTCAGATTCCCTCCCACTTCCACATTTCCATCGAGCTCTGTTCCTGAAATGACATGAAGCTCATCCATCAGCGACTCTCCTGTTATTTGAAGGGCACCTGACTGAAGTGATACCTGCTGATAGGCCTGAACAACACCAAGATCATGAACCGAATCACGAACGACAATCATCTGAAAATTAAGGGAATCAAGGTAATCTGACACCTGTTGAGAACGAAGTGTGCTGTAATCCCTTGAGCCCTGTTGATGCTGAATAATTGCAGATTGTGATAAGGCATTCGAGTGCATTCCAAAAGTCATGGATAAGCACATGATGCAGGTAAGCCGAAAAAGTGTTGACATGACTTGAGCATTGTTGGCGATTGTTTTTCGTCGCCATTATATTTCGTTTAGCCTTAGAAAAAAGGATATTCGAATATAGGCATTTTTTTTATATAATCAGGACTCACTTTGTAAATAAGAAAACAATAAAAACACATAAATCATGAAATTCCATGATATCATGGCACAACACAAGAATGATGAATTATTAAGAAATAGCTCTATTGCCATTCAAATGCACATTTGAATCCAATAACATTCCAGCATTGAGTGAAAAAAGATCCGCTTCTGGAAAATTGTCTACTTTTCGAGCGTGCCCTGAACAGGATAGCATTCACTCTTGTTATTCACAGAAATCCATCAAAATGAACCTGCAAGCGCTCGTACAAGAAATCAAGACGGAAAAACGGCTTTTCATTCGTTTCCACGCTTCCTGGTGCGGCGTGTGTAAGTTGTTGGCCCCACATGTAAATGCGTTGAAGAACAGCCCGGAATTGGTTGAAGTCAAGTTCATTGACGTCGACGTCGAAGAGCATTTGGACGTCAAAGAAGCTTTCAAAATCAACGACCTGCCCTATTTCGCGGGCTTCAAGGACGGTGCGTTGATAGAAGAATTTTCCACCGCAAAGAAGGACCGCATCACGTCCCTTGCAGAAGCCGCTGCGAAGTGAACGCAGGAGCCATTCGCCAATTGATCGCTGAGCATGACCTCAGTGGACTCGAAGCCTTGGAACAAGATGTATTTGCTTCCATGGACGATGAAGCCAATGACGTGGCAGAATTGGGAGACCGATTGACCAATATTTTGGGCGCCAAGCGCATATTAGAACAAGCTCAGAATGAAGGAATAGAGCCCAAGGTTGCCATGCGCAATTTCTTCAAAGACGTCCGCAACATCATCGGCTAATTACGGTACAGGCCAAATCATGGAATGACCGGAGGCGTGATTTAATATGTCCTCCTGATCCATGCGTTGCCACCTGAATTGCCCCGTGTGATACAAAGGAGCTTGGTTTTTGTAAAATGGACTTAAGGCATTGCCGGACTGCCCCGTTGGCAAAATGCTCATCGATGAATCGACGGAGCTGAAGTCAACAGATATGCGCATGGAAGGACCCGAGAACACCGCGTAGTCAACCTCATCCTTGAGCTTGAACTCGTACTTGTTCAGTGCATCTTTCGCAGCGGGGACTGGAAACGGCCCAACATCGAGCCAACGGCCAATGATTGGGACACCAGTCATGGCATGGTGGTGGGTTACGGTGTGGAGGCGATTGTAATGCCAAGCTCTATGATCCGGACCAAGCGCTTGAGTCAAATCATCGATAGCAGCGACCAACGCTTTTGAAACAATGTCCTCTGGCCGTTCGATTAATGGAGTGCTGAGGTCGTCCCACCAAGGAGAATCGGGGTTGGCAAGCAACCGAGGAAACGTGTTCTCGCTCACGATGGTTTTGTGCCAGGTTTCAAATTTTTCGGCAGCATCCTCTTCGCTATGAGCTTCGAACTCATCGGCCATGGCACCTTGTATTGTTCGGTACATCCACCGGTAGTAAATCGTTGGCGCGATGTCCTCTTCCCGATGGGCCCCATCCCATCCTACGAGTCCGAGTGCCGCTTCCGGCAATTCCATCTTGGACACGTATCGCATCATGGCCGCTGCATTTTCACGGTACACGAGAGAATGGTGATCCAATTGAAGGCCCTGAGCATCCTCGGAAGTCCAATCCGATTTAGGGCTTGATAAAGCCTCTAAAATGCCCGCTGCCCGAGTATTGCCGGAGTAATAATGACCTGGGTGATGGATGCCCTGAGAAAGACCTGGGGCATTGTTAGCGGAATAAACAAACCCGCTACTTGGATTAACCGAATGGGGATTTGCACTGAAAGGATACCAACCCGTTGGATCGTGGCGAGCATTTGACCCGTCGATTGTTGTTTTGGTATCCACATCTTCTGGACGCATTGGTAGTTTGGCACTCGCCCACCAGCCAATGTTGCCCTCAGCATCGCCGTACATCAAATTGAGCCCCGGTGCATGCACCAACGCTGCACATCGCTCGAATGCTTCGATCCCTTCGTAACGAGAAAAGCCATAGAAGGCCTCATGAAGCCTGTTTTCAGGATATTGTGTGAAGGTCCACCACATGGCAACATCTTCTTCGATGAGCGGACCATGCGGCGTGGATCGCACCCAAAATTCAACCGAATCAGCACCTGCCACGTGTATTACCTCGCGGCGGACCTCTAAGGGAAACCACTCACCATCGCGCAAATAGCTTTCATTCTCAATGGTCTCACGGTACAAATCGATGTCATCGTTAACGAACATCGTAATGCCCCATGCGTGCTCCCGCGTATGGCCAATGGCTGGGAAGGGCAGTCCAGCTAAGTGGTTTCCATAATAATTCAATGACCCTGCTTGCAAGTGGGCTTCATACCAAACCGAAGGCGATGCAAACGCCATGTGGGCGTCGTTGCAGAACAACACTTCACCCGAGGCCGTTCGGTCTCCACTGATCACCCAGGCATTGGACCCCAGCCATTGTGGAACGGGCCTTACCGCATCCAAGCCCGAAACGCGGGCTGACAGACCTGACAGATCGTGCCAATCGGATGAATCCGAGGGAATGCGCGTGAACCCTTCGGGACCCACCGCCAAATCAACCCAATACGCTTCGTCCAAAGTGTGCTTCATCCAATCCAAGATCGGTTCGGTTTTGAGGTGAATCGCAAACGAATAAGCCATGAATCCAGTGGAACAGAAAACATCCCTGATTGTGAAGGGGCGTGGGTCTGCACCCAAAAGGAGGTATTCCAAAGGAGCTTGCCCCTCGTCAATGAATTCGTTGACCCCCTTCAAATAAGCCCTCATGGCATTTTGGATGGCATCAGGCGCCCCTTCTTCGAAGTTCACCGCCGATCGCAAGGCTGCCTCACGCATGCCCAATGTCCTCAAGTAGCGGTCGTTTTCAACCATATCCTCTCCCAGCAATTCGGCCAACTCTCCCGCCCCTGCCCTGCGAAGCAAGTCCATTTGCCAGAGCCTTTCTGACGCGTGAACATAACCCAGCGCAAACATCCCATCGGCCTCTGATTCCGCATAAATGTGGGGCACTGCCATGTCATCAAAAACCACCTCCACCGGGGCCTCGACGTGACGGGATTCAATGGAAAACGAATAGTCCGGCTTCAAACTCTCAACCAGAATGATGCCAGCCAATGCCATCAAACCGAGTGCGATACACAGCCCCCAAATGACCTTTTTCATGTTGCTTTTGATCTGGGCTTAAGGTAAGCCAGCAAGCACCAACCGAATGCTCATCGCTTCCAATCGGGCAAGTCCCTGCCGATGAGTTGCTCCAGTTGATTTACTTCATCGAGGTAAAGCCCTAAAGCCCATGTTCGATCCGATGGGGACAAGCTTGGCACTTGGCCTCGGGTGTAATACCTCTTTTTGACCACCGTGCGCAAGGACTTGGGCATGGTGGAGGCTATTTGGCTTTTCAAGCCGGTGTGCGTCAACCAACGGTTGACCCTTCCCCAACGTGCAACCCCTCCGACATTGGCACGGCCTTCTTTGGAAACCACTTGGTCCAACCACTCAGGAGTCGGTGTTGCACCGAGCCAGGCTGAAAGGGATTCCCAGGTTTCTCGATTGGCCAAGTCCTCTGTCAAAAGCACACGCATCCGATCTTGGGGCCAACGCTCAATCCACGGCTTCAGTTGTTGGGCATACAATCCAAGGGGATGGAACAATTCCGTTGCACCCCACCCTTGACTGGGCGAACGCATGTCCTTTTCAACAGCTTGCCGAAAGTCAAGTTCAGTAAAGCCATACTTCATCGCCATTCCCCAATGCGAATGCATCCGGTCAACCGGATTCCGCAAGACCACCAGCACCTTCGCTTCGGGGTGAAGTTCAGCTACCGAATCGAGGGCTAACGGATCAAATAAAGTGGAGGTACTCGCCTCGCCGATGATGCCATGTTCTTTTGGATTCGCTTGCTCAAATAGCCGGTCATAATCACTCAAACTTCGCACGAACCCGATGGCCCTTGGCTCCATTCCGCCAGCATACCACTCCCTCAAGTCATCGCGGTGATTGGAGCGAAAAGCCCTCGAAAAATTGGAAGGGTCCAACGCGTTTCGCGCATGAAAATTGGGCTCCTTGAGCGGGCTGAAATAAGCCCCCCTCAATGAAGCCAAGTGACGGTGAACAGTGGTTGTTCCGCATTTTGCTGCACCGATGATGAGCAAGTTTACGTGTTTCGAAGCCCCTTGTTCACTCATCGTGCTGGGTTGTTGTGGAGAAAGGAAACCAAGTCCAAACGCCATGCTTCCGGGCCACCCAAACCGCCGCCCAAGCATTCCACAATACAGTGGTGATGCTCGTTGCCCAAGCCGCCCCTGCGATTCCGTGCGAAGGAATGAGCCAGGCATTCAATCCGATGTTGATGGCCGCAGCCCCAACGATGATATCTCGGGCCTGGCGTTCCGATCCAGTCATGTTCATCAAGGTCAATACCGGACCTGATAAAGCATTGAAAGCCGTTCCCAACGCCAACACACGCAAGACCAAAACCGCTTCATCTGATGCAAATTCATGACCAAAAATCGAAATCAACATGGGACCCGCTAGGAGCAAAACCGCACCGCCTGCCAGAGCGATGAGGACATTCCAACGGTACGACCACTGGATCAAACCGCGAATTTCCGTGGCAGAAGCACGTGCCATTTTTGGAGCCAATGCGCTATTGAGGGCCGTTTGGCCCAAGGTCAGCAAAGCGGCCAATCGAAAAGCCAATCGGTAACGCCCTACCGCATCTTCTTCGAGGAAAACACCGCACATGAGGGTGTCCGACCAACTCATCAGCTCGAATGCTGCCGCACCAAGGATCATGGGCCAGGCCGTCTGCCGCAAGCGCTGAAACAAGGCCCCTCCATCCCCTTTGGATGCATTCAACCCCCGCGTCAAAGCCCGACCGCCCCATGGGATTGCAATCAGCATGCCCAGGAAGGTGGCTGCCGAAAATGCCCAAACCGGATCAGCGCCCCATGCCACAACCGCACACGCTGTAATCAGCAAAAAAGTGCCCCGCTGCAGCATCGCGTACCCCACAAAAGCTTCTGCTCCTCGAAGAGCTTCCGCTACCAATCCTACCAGCGCCATGGCAGGAATTGCGACCCAAGCCCATTGCAAGTCATCTGAAAAATTGGGATTCCCAAAGGCTTCAGCTAAGGGAATGCGAATCCAGGCCATTGCTGCACCCGTCAGCAACGAAACTCCAGCCACCCGGACCACTGTTTGCCGCCAAGCACGCTTGATTCCGGCCCCGCTTCCTTCGGAGCGCCAAGTGGGCAAATGCCTGACCCACGCACCGTCCAATCCCATTCGCCCGAGCAAGGCACCAATCCAAAAACAGGTCAGAACCAGCTCAAAACGGCCATAAACCTCCGCCCCACCCGTCCGCCCTAAAACATAGGCCAGCACATACGCTGCTCCCGCCGCCACGATTTTGGCCAGCAAAGAAAGTACCGTGTGACGAAGCGAACCCTTCAACATGGATTCAAGCTTCCTTATCCGATGCGGCAACCAACCGTTGCAATTCTCCCAACTCCTCTGCCGATAAATCGCGCCACTCCCCTTCCGCCAAATCCAGGCCAATGTTCATGATCCGAATCCGCTTCAGACGCGTCACCTCATATCCGAGGAATTCGCACATCCGCCGAATCTGGCGATTGAGCCCCTGAGTGAGGATGATCCGAAAGGTCTGCCGTCCAGTTTGTTCAACGAAGCAAGGACGTGTGACCGTTCCCAAAATCGGTATGCCCGAAGCCATGCGCTGGGCAAAATCACCTCGGATGGGGCGATTCACCGTTACGAGGTACTCCTTTTCGTGGTGATTCCTTGCCCTGAGGATCTTGTTGACGATGTCACCGTCGTTCGTCAAAAGTATCAATCCTTCTGATGGCTTGTCCAGTCGACCTATGGGAAACACGCGTGCCGGGTGCTTTACAAAGTCGATGATGTTGTCCTGCTCCCGAAGGTCCGTTGTGCAAACGATTCCGACGGGTTTGTGCAAGGCCAAATACACCCGCTCCCCCATTTCTTCCTCCCCAACTTTTTTACCCACGGGCTGGCCATCCACTGCCACGACATCGCCAGGACCCACCTTCACCCCCAACTCGGGTTGCGCTCCGTTGATGGTAATTCGGCCTTGCTCAATGAGCTTGTCAGCGGCCCGTCGTGAGCAGTAGCCCACTTCAGACAGGTATTTATTCAATCGGGTCACCCCGCGAAGATAAGATGGAGGCCCTCAGCTCCACCGCGCTGCTCTCCAAGCCTGCTGATCCCGTGCGCTGAGAAAGGTCCACATGCCGATTCGAGCCGTTTTATTGCCCGTTTTCAAAGGCAAGAACCGCACATCCGTTGCACCTAGTTTTTTCAATGACACCTCCAAACCGCGCACATGGGACTGCTGAGAAATGAGCGCCGAGAAATAGAAAATGCGGTGTCCCCAATCGGCGCTTTCTTTCGCCATGCGGTGCAAGAACCCATGCTCTCCCCCGTCACAGATCAACTCACTCAGCGTTCCGTTGAAATTGGAGGGCCCCTTGCTCGAGCCACTCAAATTCCTTTGTTTGCGCAATCGCTCCCGATCCGCTTCTTCCCTGTGGGCGTAAAATGGAGGATTGCACACCGTCAAATCAATGACCTCACCACGCCCCACGACCCCCGAAAAACAAGCCATGGGGTCCACTTGCAGCCGGCAATCGATGCAATCTCGAAGCGATGGATTCGCCTCAACGATGCGCTCTGCAGAGCGCACAGAACGTTCATCGATGTCAGATGCCAAGAATTTCCACCCCCACTCGTTTGCACCCAAAATTGGGTAAATGCAACTCGCTCCGGTTCCCACATCGAGGCACTCCAGGTGCGGCAACTTGCCTCCATTGGCATTCTTCATGACTTCCGCTGCATGGAAGAGGTAATCCAATCGACCGGGAACAGCAGGACAGAGGCAGTCCGAAGGAAATTCCCAATGTTTCAAACCATAGGCAGACGCCAACAATGCCCGGTTCAGCGTGCGCACAGCCTCTGGATTGCTGAAATCCATGGTGGTTCCGCCCGTGGGAGCATCGACGAGCCAGCGCGCAAGCTCAGGAACCGCCTCAATCAAAGCTTTGAAATCATAAGCCGCTTGGAAACGGTTGTGTGGATGGAGTCCAGCGCGCATGCCCAATGTTACACCTGAAATTCCGCTTCGAGCAACCATTTTTTACCGAAGTTGTTTTTTATGCATGCAAACATTCAATTGGAATTCTTCCCGTATCCTGCTCGTTCTGATGGCAGTTGGAGGCATGGCCTACGGCAACCTTTCTGCTCAAACTGTTTACGGAATGCGCCAGGGGATGCTTCCTTGGCAAGAAGGTCTATTCCTTGGAGGTTATGATGCATTAACCCAAACTTGGGTGTTCAGTGATACGCTTGAATACGCGGAGGGATTTGGGCTGGGCACATCAACGTATGACCAATGGGAAGACGCCTATGTTTTCTTAGGAGTCCCCTCCGGCGGAGGATCGCTTCAATGGATGAGCCAATCGGTTGAGCCCGATGTCGAGGAAGTCACTGCTGAATTGAACAGCAATTTGCACAGCATCCACCACGACATGCAAAACGGGCAGTTTTATGGCCTTCAGGGGTACCCGGTCGACAGCGTTTGGATGGATTGGGGGGACGGTTTCGGGTATTGGGATTACCTCGAATGGGGCACGCGCGTGGTCGAATTGGAGGTGGTGGACGGTGCCGTTGAAGTGACCGGACTGCTCGAGTTGGAGTGGCTGCAAGGAGTCGTCGCTGGAGCATCCTGTTACGACAGTGACTTGCATCGATTCTACATTTGGGGAATGGACAATTCAGGGACGGGGCGATTGATTTCCATCGATTGCGTCACTGCCGAGGTGGTTACGGATGTCACCCCGTTACCGGGTGACAATGCCAACCTCAGCGAGTTCGAATTCAACATCAACGATGGCACACTGATTGGATTGCGAGCGATTCTGGATGGAAATGGCGGGGCAGAAATGGATTTGGTGGTGGTGGATCCCACGGATGGGTCATGGACTTCTCAATTGAACTTACCACAAGTGGGAAGTTACACGCCGGATGGAACCGTTTTTGACCAACTGAATGGCCTGTACATTCTTCATTATTACGAAGGAATGGGACTCAACTCTCGGATCATGGCAGTGGACGCATCTGACTGGTCCGTTGTCGCAGATGAACCGCTGGCCGCCAATTTCATTGAACTGGAAATGAGCAATGCCGACTTTGCCGACTTGCGTTACGCAACAGCCGGCGTTGCAAGGCCCCAAGTTGACGGCCTCAACTTGGCAAACGGATGCTGGATCAATCAAAGTTCGGACGCCTACGTCGCATCACGTTTCGATGCCTTGGGCCGCCTCGCAGCGCCCTCAACTGCTCTTGCCCCAGGAGGCACGTTGGACATTCCAAGTGGACACTGGATTTGGCAATTCACCACGGCGCAAGGTGCACGCCTGGCGAAGCACACCGTGCGCCCTTGAATCGCAAAAATCTCGCGGTACCTTTCGGGCAAAGCACCATGCCATGAAGTCCATTTTTGCATTCCTGATGTGCGCGTTCACCGCGGCGGTGTTGGCACAACCTGCCATTCCGGTTACCACGGAACAAGCCTTTGAAGCCTTAGCGGTAGCAGCGGATGCTGAGCCCAACGACCAGCGGCTTTATGAATCGCTGAAAGGACAATATCCGGTCGCCTGGGTCAATGGGCGCTGTTCCTTAGGCTTGCTGGCGATGGTCGACAATGCCTCAGCAGCAGTTGCCCTTCCAGCCGGAGTTCACCTGGGCGCAGAGCGGGGTGGCATCGTGTCGTTGCGGGTCGACCTCCGTCACTTGGATGTGGTGGGTGAATTGCCCTTCGAAGTGATTGAAATAGCAGGAAGGGCCCAGCCACACCTCACGAAAAGCATAGGGGCAACGCGGGTGGACAGCGTGCATGCCGGTTGGGGGCTGCCGGAGGGATACCATGGAGAAAATGTACTCATCGGAGTGGTGGACTGGGGATTTGACTACACCCATCCCATGTTTTTCGACACCACTTTGACGACCAGTCGGGTACGAGCCGTTTGGGATCAGTGGAGGCAAGGAGGACCTGGACCTGCCGAGTTTGGTTACGGCACTGAGGCTGCGAATTCCTCGGACATTGCCAGCCTTCAATCCGACACCGCCAACGTTTACAGTTACGGCACACATGGCACCCACGTGGCGGGAATCGCTGGCGGAAGTGGCGCAGGCACCTCCACGCGGGGCATGGCACCGGCAGCCGAGCTCCTTTTCGCGACCTTTTTGGTGGATGCAGCCGCGGCGATGGATGCTTTTGCCTGGATGCAGTCCATTGCTGAAGCAGATGGGAAGCGCCTCGTCATTAACATGAGTTGGGGTCTGACCCAAATCGGCTCTCGGGATGGCAATTCATTGGTCAATCAATTCATCGACGCCCTGTCTGAGGAAGGAGTGGTCTTCACGGGCAGCGCCGGAAACAATGGGGATTACAATTTTCACTTGGACCATGCATTCGATGGCGACACCCTGAGGTCACGCGTGGAGTTCTATCCTGCCTCAGCCAACCCCGCCATGTGGGGCCAAGATTTGACCTTGTGGGGAGAGCCGGGCGAGCCCTTTTCTGCTGGTTTTTCTCTGCTTTCGTCCATGAATGCCATTTTAGCGGAAGGCCCATGGTTGAATACGGCGGAGGGGCCCTTCGCGCTGGACACGCTTTTTGTTCATGAAGGCGATACCGTCCTGTACACAGCTGCTGTCGAATCCGAACATCCTGTGAACAACAGGCCTTTCATTCGGATGCGCATCCACACCCCACCCCCCAACCGCGGAATCGCCTTGAAGGTGGCTGGGCAAAGTGGTCAAGTACATGCCTGGAATACGACGCACCTGAGCAACGGTGTGGGCAATTGGGGCCAAGATCTATTTGGGACACTTCCCGGCTGGTTTGGCGGAAATCCAGCTTATGGCATCGGAGATCCCGCCTCAACGGAATCGGTCATTACCGTGGCCGCGTACCGCGCTGAATACTTCAGTCCAGGAGGAACCGCATTGGGTGGAGAAGTCGCATACTTTACGACGCAAGGCCCCACCTTGGATGAGCGAATGAAGCCCGACTTGGCTGCGCCCGGCGTACAAGTCACCTCATCGGTAAGCTCCTTTTCCGACGCGAATTTCTCGGTCAATCAATCGGTTGATTTCAATGGCATAACCTATGATTTTGCCAGTTACTCTGGCACCAGTATGAGTGCGCCGACCGTTGCCGGAATTGTTGCTTTGCTGCTTGAAGCTGATCCCACCCTGACACCCGCATCCATCCGGGATGTGCTGAAAATGACGGCAAGGACAGACGACGAAACGGGCGACATACCCGCAGGAGGAGATCCCATTTGGGGCATGGGCAAGGTCAATGCATACCGTGCAATGAAAGAAATACTTGGTGTCACCAGTGCTTCATCTGGAGAGCAGCCAAAAGTTTGGCGCTTGGGGCCCAATCCAGCTGGTGCATTCTTGACCATTCAGTTCCCAAGGGAATCAGGGACTTGGCGGTTGGTCGACGCGACCGGACGCGTGCTGGAGGACGGACTGTTTGTGCCGGATGAATTGCTCACTTTGTTCATTGGCCAGCACCCTCGGGGAGCCTATTTCTTGGAGAAGTTGGTGAATGGCAAACGGGAGGCGATGCGTTTGGTTTTTCAGTAGATGGCATGGATTTGAATTAAATTTCGAGCTAACCTACAGCGCCATGTCAGAAAAATCACCTTGTCCTCAATGCCAATCCCCCTTCGCCTACCACGATGGATCGCTCATGAACTGCCCTGAGTGCGGTCATGCCTGGAATGCGGATGAAGCGGAAGAATCGGAAGAAGACCAGCAAGCAGATGCTGTGCTAGACGCCAACGGCAATGCATTGCAAGATGGTGATGACGTGGTAGTGATCAAGGATCTCCCCGTAAAAGGGGCTCCTAAACCCGTCAAAGCCGGGACCAAGGTGAAGAAAATCAGACTCGTGGACGGCGATCACAACATTGCCTGTAAGATCGATGGTTTTGGCGCCATGGGGTTGAAAAGCGAATTCGTTCGGAAGGCTTAACGGCCCCGGATGCGGGACCAAAGGGCAGGAAAGAACTGCTCCTGCTGCTCTTTGGTAATGGCGTTCTTACGGCCGATCTTCAAGATGCTCGGCAGCTCAATCCTGGTTTCCGAGGATGCCGATGCCGATGCGGACTCGGCTCGCTCCCCGTCCTCCACAAATACGGAT
>DAISXU010000056.1:0-13608 GCA_036825655.1 Flavobacteriales bacterium
CCAAGCCCAGCATCAATTCGCAGAACATGGCATCGGTGTAGATGGGTTAAAACTTGACTTCCCGCAGATGATTGCCCGAAAGGCGGCCGTGGTGGAACAAACCACTGGCGGCATCGACTTCCTCATGAAAAAGAATGAAATCACTCGGCTACAAGGCTTGGGCAGTTTCATCGATCCCCACACAATTCGGGTAACCCCTGAGGATGGATTGGCAGTGGATGTTTCCGCGGATCACATCATCCTCGCAACGGGATCAAAGCCGGCTACCCTGCCATTTGCACAGCCAGATAAGGATCGCATCATCACCTCGACTGAGGCGCTTTCTTTGGCGCAACGTCCAGATTCGATGGTGGTGATTGGAGGTGGAGTAATTGGATTGGAATTGGGCAGTGTCTACGCCCGATTGGGGACGGAGGTGCATGTCGTTGAATACCTCGATGCCATCATCCCAACAATGGACCGGTCCTTGGGCAAAGAGCTGATGCGCTCCATGAAAAAGCTCGGGGTGAAATTCCACCTGCAGCATGGAGTGCAATCTGTGGTCTCTGATGGAAACAGTGTGACCATCACCGCAGAAGATAAAAAAGGAAACCCTGCAGAGTGGACCGTGGATTATTGCCTTGTTGCCGTTGGAAGGCGCCCGTACACGGATGGACTCAACTTGGAAGCTGCTGGACTCAGCCTGGATGATCGGGGACGGATTCCGGTGGATGATCAATTGCGAACTTCTGTGCCGCACATTTTTGCCATCGGTGACGTAGTGCGCGGGGCGATGTTGGCACACAAGGCCGAAGAAGAAGGTGTAGTCGCTGCAGAGACCATTGCTGGAGAGCACCCGCACATTGATTACAACCTCATCCCGGGAGTTGTCTACACATGGCCTGAGGTCGCTGGTGTTGGAGCAACCGAAGAACAGCTGAAAGCAGCAGGCACACCTTACCGTTCGGGTTCATTCCCCTTCAAAGCCAGCGGGAGGGCTCGGGCTTCTATGGATACCGATGGGTTCGTGAAAGTGCTTGCTGACGAGTCCACTGATGAAATACTCGGGGTTCACATGATTGGACCGCGTGCAGCGGACATGATTGCAGAAGCCGTAGTAGCCATGGAATTCCGGGCGACAGCGGAGGACATTAGCCGCATGTCACATGCCCACCCAACCTTCACAGAGGCGATCAAGGAAGCGGCGCTAGCGGCAACGGGGGACCGAGCACTTCACGTCTAATCCAATTCCGCATACCCCCTATCTTAACGGCATGGAATCACGGGACACCCCCGGTCGCCGATCGCTACCCAATTGGTCCGACATTGTCGCGACCGAAACCCATGTGCATTGCCTGTACGATGACCGCGAAGAAGGGAAAACGATTTTAGCCCTTGGTGCGGAACGGGCTTTCCGCATTGACAGAGAGGACGAAAAAACTTTGGAAGGGATGCAGGCCTTCCTTGATGAAGTGAAAGGCCAATGGGTTTTTGGGGTCATCGGGTACGACTTGAAGAATTCCATCGAGCGCTTATCCTCTGAGCGGTTAGACGTGATGCACTTTCCGGTAGTTGCCTTGACCGTCCCCAGGACGGTGATTCGCTGGGATGAAGCTGGCGCGCAAGTTGTTTGGGGAGAAGAAGATGAAATTGCCCAAAGTGCACTCCATGCTCTCGAACAGCAAACAGCGGCTGAAGAACCGCCTCCACCTGGATTGGCCATGAAGCCTCGATGGGATGAGGCGACGTATGCCCAACGCTGGGCAAGGGTACAACGCCACTTGCACCGGGGGGACATTTATGAAATGAACCTGTGCACCACGTGGTCCGGCCAAGGAGAACTCGCCAAGCCGTGGAATGTCTTTGAGAGGCTTCAGCGCAGAACACGCGCTCCCCTCTCCGCGTTCATCCGAATCGACGAATGCTATGCCATCAGTGGGTCGCCCGAACGATTTTTGAAAAAGGAAGGGAACCTGTTGCGATCGGAGCCCATCAAAGGGACCGCTCCAAGAAGTTCAGACCCCAGGGAAGATGAAGAATTGGCTATGGCCTTGGCCCGAGACCCCAAAGAGCGGGCGGAGAACATCATGATCTGTGACCTTGTCCGCAATGACCTCAGCAGGGTCGCGCAGCAAGGCACAGTTCACGTAGAGGAACTCTGTGGAATCCACAGTTTTGAAAGTGTCCACCAAATGATCTCCAAAGTGGTGTGCAGGGTGCGAGAAGAAGTGAGTTTCACGGAGATTCTCGGTGCTACTTTCCCCATGGGATCCATGACAGGTGCCCCCAAAATCCGCTCCATGCAAATCATCGACGAATTGGAGGCCAATCGCCGAAGCTGGTATGCAGGCGCCATCGGTTACATCGACCCGGAGGGGGATTTTGACTTCAATGTGGTCATCCGGACCATCCTTCACAACGCAGCCACTCAAGTAACAAGCTTTCAAGTCGGAGGTGCAATTACCGCGGCAAGCACTGCCGAAGGGGAATATGCAGAGTGCCTGTTAAAGGGAAAAGCGATGTTGGATGCATTGGGAAGCCATGGCGTTGATTGAGCAATTCCGTTCGGCCTTGATGGAAGGAGGGTGGGAGCCCAACACGGAAGTGTTGCTTGCCGTCAGCGGAGGAATGGACTCCTTGTGTTTGCTGAAGTTGGCGGATGAATTGGGGATGACGGGGACGGTGTTGCACATGAATTTTAAGTTGCGTGGCAAAGAGGCCGATGGAGATGCTTGTTGGGTAGCTCGTGAAGCCGTGCGTTTGGGTTGGAAATGCCAAATCGCTCACCATCCCATCGGTGAATGCAGTGATGGAATCCAAGCTGCGGCGCGCACCGCACGGTACCATTGGTTCCAAAAGGTTGCCAGCAACCAACAGCTGATTCTTACGGCCCACCACGCCGATGACCAAGCCGAGACCGTGCTCCTGCACTTGCTGCGGGCCAGCGACCCCATTGCTGCCATCGCAGGCATGCCACCACGTCAGGGCAATGTTCTTAGGCCCTTGTTGAGCGTTCGCCGAACTGCCATAGCCGAATGGGCCGACCAAAACGGGGTGGTTTGGAGGGAGGACCGCTCCAACGACGACCCCAAATACCTCCGGAATCGCGTGCGGCACGAAGTGCTTCCGCTGTTGGAAGATCTCCGTCCGGGGTCATCAGGGCACATTTCAAAGTTGGCAAAACGGGCTCGGGCCGTGGCGGATGACTTGAACACCATCAAACTGAATCACCAATCAAATCCCCGCGAATTCCGCTTGCATCCTCACTCGCACTTTTACTTTGAATGCCTCCACTCCTGGTGCAAGCCATTGGGGATTGGAGCGGATTCCTTGCTGAGGTTATCCCAAACAGGCGCAGCGGTGGAAACCGACCATGGGCACATCATTCGAGAACGGGATGGCTTCGTATTCCGAGCAAAGCAGGAAGCCCCATTTGGCGAGCAACAGCTTGCTTGTCCGAGCTCGAGCGGCCAGGTGGGCGACTTAAGCTGGGAGGTTCTGGCATCGCCACCGGCCAACCCGCGCGTCTCCAAATCGGAGTGCCTCTTGGATGCTGGCGCTGTGGTTTGGCCTTTAACCTTGCGACCCTGGAAAGCGGGCGACTCCATGTCCCCCTACGGAATGAAAGGCAAACAACTCGTGAGTGACTTGCTTACACAGGCGAAAGTCCCCTCAGCCAAACGCCCTTCCTACCGCGTATTGGCAGATGCCCGAGGAACCATTCATTGGCTCTTGGGAGTTCGGGCGGCGAGGCAAGCTGCTGTGAAACGTACCACCTCCACTACCATCTTCTACACCCTCTCCGAATGATTCGCCCTCCACTCACCGAAGACGAACGGGCTCTGGCTCAGCGCATTCTACTCATCCTCAGTGGCTTGTTCATCGCGAGCTTGGTGACATGCAACCTCATCTTTCGCAAGTTTTTCACCTGGGAACTGGGGAGCTTGACGTTCGAGCAAAGTGTTGGCCTGCTGCCCTATCCGCTGACCTTTTTGGTGACGGATTTAATCAGCGAGCTTTTCGGAAGACGCAAAGCCAACCAAGTGGTTCTGTCTGGGCTCGTTGCATCGGCATTCGTGCTGGGAATGGTGTGGGTGGCCCAAATTGCACCCGCAGCGAGTTGGTCTCCAGTTTCTGACGAACAATTCACTCAGGTCTTCGGTCAAACCACTCTGGCTGTTGGCGCTTCCATGGCCGCCTACCTCATCGCTCAATTAGTGGATGTGCGCATCTTCCATTTTTGGAAAGCGCTCACCCAAGGGCGCCTACTTTGGCTGCGCAACAATTTGAGCACCATTCCAAGCCAATTCTTGGACACTCTTACGGTTTTGACCTTGTTGTGCCTCGTGGGTGAAATTCAATGGAGCATGTTTGGCGCACTGCTTCTGAATGGATTCATTTTCAAAGTGCTCGTGGCACTCGCAGACACCCCACTGGTCTACCTCGGAGCGTGGTGGGTTAGGAAGAAATTCAATTTGAAGTTGGGCGAAGAGCTTAACCTTTAATGGGCTGGAAAGAGCACGTCTAGATAGAGCCGAAGGTTTATCTTCGCGCAACCATGTTAGGAATACTACAATCATTAGGCAGGAATGTGGTGGGTTGCACATTGCTCATTGGCCTGCTCTTACCCGGGCTCGTTTCTGGCCAAATACTTGACCCGGTCAAGTGGCAAATTGGCCTACACCCCAGTCAGGAATCTGGCAAAACAGACCTCGTTTTTCATGCCTCAGTTGAACCTTGTTGGCACATTTACAGCCAGCATTTGGAGAACGACATGGGTCCCCTTCCGACCTATTTCGAGGTGGCTATGCCGAAAGGCACAGCTTGGGATTCGATCATTCACGAATGCGATCCGTTAACGGAGTACGACCCCAACTTCATGATGGACCTGAATTTCTTCGAAGAAGAAGTTTACTGGGTTGCACATTTGGACTTGACTGAAGTTGCTCCGGAGGATTCCATCCGAGGCTTTCTATCCTTTATGGTTTGCGACTCTGCTCGATGTTTACCGCCTGAAGACATTGACTTTGCCATCGCCGTTAGCGACATCGGAGTGGCCATTGATGACCATTGCCCTCCGAGCCAGCACCTCTGTCACGGAGAACCCGAATCTTTAGAAGAGGGGAGCTCCTCAGAAGAGGAAGAGGAAGAGGGGATTTTCGGGGTCTTCCTTTTGGGCATGTTGCTGGGCTTCGCTGCGCTTTTGACTCCGTGTGTGTTCCCCATGATTCCAATGACCGTGAGCTTTTTCACCAAGCAAAGCAAAACGCGGGCACAAGGAATTCGCAACGCCACCATTTACGGACTGTTCATCATCCTCATATACACTGGTCTTGGGCTGGTGTTGACGGCTGTATTTGGGGTGGATGTTCTGAATAAAATCTCCACCGACCCCTTCTTCAATTTGTTCTTGTTCTTGTTGCTCTTGGTTTTTGGAGCAAGTTTTTTGGGGGCCTTTGAAATTCAGTTACCCACGAGCTGGGCAAACAAAACGGACCAAGCCGCCGATCGAGGAGGCATCGCTGGCATCTTCTTCATGGCAGCTACCTTGGCCATTGTGTCTTTTTCTTGCACCGGGCCACTGGTCGGGAGCGCATTGGCGGGAGCTGCAACGGGGTCATTCGCTGCACCTGCGGCCATAATGTTTGGATTTTCATTGGCCTTGGCCTTGCCTTTCGGTCTGTTCAGTGCCTTTCCCGGGTGGTTGAATTCTTTGCCCCAATCCGGTGGTTGGCTCAACAGCGTTAAAGTGGTACTTGGCCTGCTGGAGATTGGATTTGCCTTTAAGTTTTTGTCCAATGCCGACTTGGTGCTGCAACTGGGACTGCTTCAACGGGAGTTGTTCATCGCCATTTGGATTGCCGTAGCCCTGGCCATTGCCTTTTACCTCTTTGGTTGGTTGGTTTTGCCCCACGATTCGGATTCGCGTAAAATTGGCGTGTTCCGCTTTTCTATGGGAATGGTCTTTTTCATTTTGGCGGTTTACCTGTTTCCCGGAATGTGGGGTGCGCCGGTCAAGCTCATCTCGGGCTTTCCCCCTCCCGTATTCTACAGCGAATGGACCCAAGGAGGCGGTGGAACGACCGGCTCACATGGTGGACATGTTGAGGCAAGGTTCACGGATTATGAAGAAGGGATGGCAGCCGCGAAGGCGGAAGGCAAGCCGGTCTTACTCGATTTTACAGGCTGGGCTTGCGTGAATTGCCGCAAAATGGAAGAGCAAGTTTGGCCCGATGAGGAAGTGGCAAACCTCCTCATGGAGGATGTGGTATTGGTCAGCTTGTACGTAGATGATAGGACCGCCTTGCCGGAAGCTGAGCAGCGCATAGCGTCGTACGGAGGAAAGGACTTTAAGATTCGCAACGTCGGAAACAAATGGAGCTACTTGCAGGCCTCTAAATTTGATCGAAATGCGCAACCTTTCTATGTGATGTTGAATCACGACGGCGAGCAAATTGGGGGTTCTGCAGGGTATGACCCCGACCCGGCTTTGTTCATCGCATTTTTGAAAGATGGGTTGCAGCAATTTCATTGAACAACCATGAATTACGACCTTGCGCTTGTGGAGTGCACCAACATCCCATGATGCAGGGTCGTTGATTTGTTCCATGAAAGAAAACACACCGATGAAATCCCACTTTGAAGAAGCCGCCGAATTGCTCGGTCGCATTTTGCAAGACGACGCATTTCTGGAGTCCGTTGAAGGTTCCGGTGCTTTGCTCGTAGGTGCCTTGGAGCGCGGCGGCAAAGTTATCTCCTGTGGGAATGGAGGAAGCATGTGTGATGCCATGCACTTTGCTGAAGAATTGAGCGGCAGGTACAGAGAAGATCGAAAGCCCTTTCCTGCCATTGCGTGTTCGGATCCTTCGCACATGAGTTGTGTGGGAAACGATTACGGCTTCGACTATGTGTTTTCGCGGTTCGTGGAGGCATTGGGACGTGAAGGTGATGTTCTGCTGGCCATCAGCACCAGCGGAAATTCGAAAAATGTCCTTGAGGCCGCGCGAATGGCTCGTAACCTGGGCATGAAAGTGATTGGATTGACCGGGAAGGATGGAGGAGCCTTGGCTCCATGGTGCGATGTTGAAGTTCGGGTTCCTCACGACGGGTATGCCGATCGCATTCAAGAAATTCACATCAAAGTGATCCACACCTTGATTGATGCTGTGGAACAAGCGCTCTGCTGATTCGGCATCACCATGTTTGTACGCACATACGGGGCCGCAATTCGCGGTGTCGATGTCCTGCCTGTATCTGTAGAATTAAGGTCAGGCAGAGGCATTCAATTCCATGTTGCAGGGATGAGTGGATCCCTTGCTAAGGATGCGTTTTTGCGCATCAGGGGCGCGCTTCAAGCGGAAGGTTGGAGTTGGCCCCGAGAGTCCCTCACCATCAGTTTAAGTCCGGCCCACGGGAGTTTACATCCTTCAGATTTGGATTTGCCATTGGCCTTGGCTGTGCTCGCTCAACTCAAGGTAATCACGCCGGAATGCATCGCACGGGTTTGCAGTGCTGGAAGCTTGGGGCTGGACGGCGAATTGCGCGCTCACCCGAGTGCCGCCAATGCACTTTTCGCGGCGGAAAAGGCAGCGTGTACAACAACCTTCGTTCCCCAAGGCATCCTCGGTGCATCTGCTGGCAGTCAGGCCGGTGTATCGGTCTTCGGCGCCAAATCCCTTCGAGAGGTTGTCAACCACCTCAATGGAACGCGTCTGCTTCCTCGATGGATTGCCCGAAACGAAACCCGACTCCAACATCCGCTGGTGAGCCTCGAGGCCATCCGCACCAACGTACACCTCACACGCGGACTGATATTGGCGGCAACCGGAGAACACCATGTCCTTTTGTTAGGCTCACCAGGGACGGGAAAGACGTTAGCGGCCAAAGTGCTTCATGGGTTACTTCCCGCCTTAACCTCATCTGAGAGCCACGAGCTTCGGCGATTGCACGCATGCCAAGGGTTGATCCGAACCCACCCGCTTGACCCGCCATTGCGCACGCCGCATTCCGGAAGTGGAGCAGCGGCATTGATTGGATCACGAGCAGTTGGAAGAAATGCGTATCAAGGCCCAACTGCATTCCTCCCGGGAGAGCTCTCGTTAGCCCATCGGGGCATGCTGTTGTTGGACGAATTGCCCGAGTGGCCTCGCCCGGCCATCGAGGCATTGAGGGGGCCACTGGAGACGGGATTCATTGATTTAGCCCGAGCTGGGGGGACCGTTAGGCTTCCTGCAAAGCCGCTCGTCGCTGCCACTGCCAACCCTTGCCCTTGTGGGTACTTCATGGACGCGAGAAGAAAATGCCGTTGCACGCCTTCGCAAGTGCGTGGATACATCAAACGCTTGTCTGGCCCGCTCATTGATCGGTTCCCAATTCATTTTGAAATGACTGCCCATGAGGAAGCGAAAGAAGATGATTCCATTTGGGCTTTGACTACCGAGGAAGCGCGACGGTGGGTGCTTCAGGCAAGAAGAAGCCTGAACTCATGCTCCTTCAAGTGGAGTGAAGATGCCTTGGAATGCCTCGAAGTAGGAACCCAACGTTGGCGGCTTTCCTTGAGGGCCCAAGATGCTGTTCAATTGGTCTCTAAGAGCCATGCAGCTTTGATGGAAAAGACGGAGGTTCAGGCTGAAGATGTTCAGGTAGCCTTCGCCTACCGGATTTTTGATCGGGCCGATTGGCTTGATGGTGCTTGGGACAGGTCCATCCCTCAGCATAGGGGTTGACACAAAATCAACGGAAATCGACGACATTCGCCTCATGAAACAAACTGCATTGATTGTGCCTGCCCGAGGCCATGAGCCGAAAATTGATCCCACTTGTTGGTTGGCACCCAATGCTTCGGTCGTAGGCGAAGTCAGCATGGGCGCCCAATCAACGGTCTGGTTCCAAGCCGTTATCCGGGGGGATGTTGCTTCCATTTCCATTGGGAAGAAAGTCAACATTCAAGATGGTGCGGTCATTCATGGAACCTACCAGCAATCTGAGACCGTGCTTGAAGATGCCGTTTCCATTGGCCACAATGCCATTGTTCATGGAGCACACATCAAGCGTGGTGCATTGATTGGGATGGGAGCAGTTGTAATGGACGGCGCCATTGTGGGAGAGGGAGCGGTGGTTGCTGCTGGTGCGGTGGTTTTAGCCGGAACACAAATCCCCTCCAACACCATGTGGGCCGGGTCTCCCGCCAGGGAAAAAGGACCGGTTAAGCCAACACTCAAGGAACATTTGGCAGATACAGCAGATCGCTATGTGACTTACGCAGAGTGGTTCAAAGTATAGCCTACTGGCTCCACAAATCACTCGCCTCCAATTGGATGGACTCCCCGAAAAATTTGCGTGCACCGAGGGCGAACGATTGGGTTAAATCCGAAACCAAAAACTGGTGCTCCGACTCCTCTAACGCACTTCCCTCACCTGCAAATTGAGCCGCTACTGCATCAGCAATTAACTCTGGACTATCGACCACTTCAACTCCAGGCAACAGGTGTGCTTGAATCTGATCCGCTATCAAAGGATAATGGGTGCAGCCCAAGACCAGTGCATCCACATGATTGAAGATGCCATCACCTAAATACGCTTCCAATAACGCCTCGCTCACAGCACCTTGATGAAACCCCTCCTCAATCGCTGATGCCAACAAAGGAGTGGCTCGCACGATCACTTCCATTCCTTGTGCGGCAAGCAACCGTTGGTAAACACCTGATTCTATGGTGGCACGAGTACCAATGACTCCAACGCGACCCTTGGGCCACTTCATGGAGACATAGTTCACCACCGGTTCAACGACATCCACCACCGGAACATCCGGCCCGACCGCATCTCGAACGGAGTCGAGGGCGTTACTGGAGGCTGAATTGCAAGCGACAACAATTGCACGGCAGCCTCGATCGCGGAGGTGATGCGAAATGCGGGAAGCGAAATGCCGAATCAAAAGAGGGGACTTCTCGCCGTAAGGAAGATGTGCCGTATCCCCAAAATACAACAGCGGCGAACCGGGCAGCCGGTTCGCCACTGCTCGGGCGATGGTCAGGCCACCAATGCCCGAATCAAATACGCCTATGGGACGCATCGAGGCTTTTGTCGAGTCCGAAACGGGGCTTACATCCCCAATTTTGCACGGATCGCTGGACCAACATCCTCGCCTCCGACGTACACCGTAGAGCCTGCACTCGTATCGAAAATGTACGAGTAACCCGCTTCGGAACCCACATCGTTGATCGCTTGCTGAACGCGCTCAATCATCGGCATGAGCAATTCTTGCTCCATTTGTGCTAAGTCGTTCTGCACTGTGCCAGCAAACTCCTGCAATCCCTGATCCAATGCCTGAAGCTCACGCTCCTTTTGTTGCCGAATGGCCGCTGGCCATGTCTCTGCCTTCGACTGGTATTCCTGCAACTTCGACTGAAGCTGAGTTTGCATGTTCGCCATTTCAGTTTCATACTCCGCAGCTCGCGATTCAATCGCTACCTGAGCATCGATGCGCTCGGGCAAATCCAATAAAATCGATTGAGTATCAACGTGTCCCAGCTTTTGTGCGAATCCAGTGGTGGTCAAACCTACCATCAACGCTAAGGCAATCAAAATGTGCTTCATGTTCGAGTAAAATCAGGTACTAAAGGTATTTCATTCCCTCCTCGGGAACAATGTTAAACTGCAAAACTGCGTCAAATTCAATCCTTCGAACGGGGGTCTGAAGGTGAAATCCCACCGCGCGCACCGCCTGAGGCACCACCAACAGCTCCTGCAGCTGCTCCGCGCACACGCTCTGCACCACTGTCAACAGCTCCTCTCGCCTTTTCCAAAATGCTCTCACCTTCCTCCTTGGAGTCCTCCTCAGGTTCTATGGTCTCCCCAGGAACGAATCCCAATGCTTTAATGAGGCGGTCCGAGATGTCGTATTTCGGATTGGTGTAGAGCATGTTGCTTTGATTGCTCTTGTCGAAGATGACCATGTAGCTTGAGCCTGAGGCGATTTCCTTGAGTTCTTCAAAGATCAAGTCTTGGATGGGCTGGATCAATTCCTGGCGCTGACGAAACAACTCACCTTCAACCCCAAACTTCTCGCGCTGCAAAGCCCGAGCTTCTTCGCGCTTGGCTTGAATTTCTCCCTCACGTTTTGCGCGCATTTCAGGAGTCAACAGAACCCGCTCTGCACGGTAGGCGAGTTCCAACCGCTCTACAGCCTGCATTTTGGTCTCAATTTCAACTTGCCAATCGATGGCCAGTTGATTCAGTGTCTGCTGTGCTTCCGCATACTCCGGAATGTGCAAAAGCACATAATCCGAGTCGATGTATGCAAATTTCTGCGCCCATCCGCCGAAGGAAACGGCGAGGAACGAAAGGGTCAACAAAATCGTTTTCATGAGTTGATGAAGATACAAAGGTCTAAGCATGATTGAGGTTATAACTCGCCGATGTTCATGCCCATGCTGAAGTGGAACTGACCGCGAGCCATGTTGGGCGCAGTGGGAATGTCATCCAAGCGCCAGCCATAATCCAAGCCCAAAAGCCCAAACATGGGAAGGAAAATCCGCATGCCTACCCCCGCCGAACGATAGACTTGGAAGGGGTTGAATTCGCGGGCATCCGACCACGTTTTTCCAGCATCAATAAAGGAGAGCAAGAAAATCGTCGCGCTAGGGTTGGTAGAAAGTGGGTAGCGCAATTCTGCGCCATACTTGGCAATTACAGGTGCACCGGTGTTTTGATTGGGCATGGTCAAACTCAAATCATCAAACCCTCTGAGGTTCACGATTTCGCGGCCATCCAGCACGAAACCACTCAAGTAGACCCCTCCTAAGTAGAAGCGCTCAAAGGGCGACAATCCCAACTGGCGATTGTATTGCCCAATCATACCAAAGCCTACGTGCGTTCTCAACACGAGCGTTTTTGGGTTCTCGCCAGAGGATTGGGTCAGCGGGGTGTACCACTCTGCTTTGACCTTCCATTTGTGGTATTCGACCCAACGGAATCTGTCCTGATCCGACATGGAAGCGTAATCCACATCATCCCCGCGGAACGCAGAATAAGGTGGCGTGGCTTTCAGTGTTAGATTGACATTGGACCCCCAAACAGGAAAAATGGGATCCGAAACGGAATTCCTTCCCAGACTGAGCGTAAGTGCGACGTTATTGGACACCCCGTTGGCAAAACTGAAGAACACCCCGTAATCGTTCAATACGAAGTGCTGGTAGCTCAACGCAGCTTGCATCACAAACCAATCATCAGGCTTCTTCCACCGCTGGCCGAGGCCCATTTGAACCCCCGTGATTTCCAAACTCTGGCGTAAGGGATTGACTTCCCCGTCGACCTTTCGGGCCTGCCCATTGGTTTGCACCGAATGCCATGCAGAAAAAGACAAGGAGTTGGGCTTTCGTCCGCCCAACCAGGGTTCTGTAAAGCTGAAATTGTAACTCTGGAAATACAAGCCATTGGACTGTGCACGGATGCTCAGTCGCTGTCCATCACCCGTCGGGATTGGACGCCACGCATCTCCATTGAACATGTTCTTCACCGAGAAGTTGTTGAAGCTAATGCCCAACGTTCCAACGACGCGACCGCCACCCCATCCGCCACTCAGCTCAATCTGGTCGGATGGTTTTTCTTCAACCCGGTATTCGATGTCAACGGTGCCGTCCTCTGGATGCTGAATGGGGTTGATCCCGAATGATTCCGGGTTGAAATAATTCAATTGGGCCAACTCCCGCTGGGTGCGAATGATGTCCGTTCGGCTAAACAAATCCCCTGGTCGGGTTCTGATTTCCCGATAAATGACATGGTCATTCGTCTTGGTGTTCCCCTCCACGACGATTTGACCTATGCGAAACTGCTTCCCCTCCATCATCCGAACCTCAATGTCAATGGTGTCGTTTTCAATGGAGGATTCGACCGGAATGGCTTGGAAGGTCAGGTAACCATCGTCCTGATACAGGGAGCTCAAATCCACTCCCTTCGGGTCCATGAAAATTCGCGTTTCCAAGCGCTCCAAGTTGTAGACTTCACCCGTTCGAATGCCTAAAATTGAATCGAGCTGGGTCGACCGGTACTTGGTATTTCCCGTGAATGTGATGTCACCAAAATAAAATGGATTGCCTTCAGAAATATTGAAAGCGATGCCTACTTCACCCTCAGGCATCCGGTAAATGCTGTCATTTAGGATGCGCGCATTCCGGTAACCTTGGTTGTTGTAGAGCTGAATGACTGCTGCGCGCGCCGAGGCGACATTGGATTCAACGAATTTTGTTGATTTGAAAATCCGGAACCAAGCCCGTTCCTTCAAATCCTTCATCGCTCGCTTCACTTCTTTCTCCGTCAATGCCTGCAAGCCCGTCACACGAACTTCTCCCACTTTCACCTTCTCCCCTTTGTTGATCGCGATTTCAAGCATCGCACCATTCACAAACGCGGTATCGGCTTTTTGTTCTATGCGCACTTCTGCATCCCAAAATCCTTTCTCATCGTAGTGGTCGAGCAACCGCATGCGGGCTGTGGCCATAACGTTTTCGTTCACAATTCGGCCAGTGAGCAAGTCCATTTTGCCTTTGAGGGTCTCTTGCTCGGACCGGCTGACTCCAGTGATGCTGTACCTCGTCAGTCGAGGCAACTCGGATACTCGGATGACCAAGT
>DAISXU010000057.1:0-8160 GCA_036825655.1 Flavobacteriales bacterium
CGTTTACCGGTTCGATGGCCTAACGTTCCATGCGTTTCGAGATTTCGAGTCCAATCGTCCGGATTTCAGTTTCGGCTGCAACTCGATTTACCAGGACAGCAAGGACCGCATGTGGTTCGGGTTTGTGGGCGGGCTCTATCGGCTGGATTGCGATGCGTTTGTTAACGTGACTCGTGGTGGACCATGGGATTGACTGGCATTCACTCTTTGATGAACCGCAACGCCTCGGGGTTCCGTTCACCAATTCGAAGAAGCATGGTATACAACCCAGGGGGCAATCCGCTGAAATTCAGCATTCCGTTGCCAATGCCACGCTTCACAAGAACTTCTCGGCCTTCGGCGTTGAGGATGGACGCTTCCCAAACCCCATCCGCAGCGATGCCTCGGATCTGAGCTGCCTCTCCCACTGGATTTGGAAAGAGGGAGGAGGACGTCAAGCTCGTAGGCTCCGCATCGACGTTGGACGACGTTGGGGCACAGATTTCGACA
The DNA here is from genome assembly GCA_036825655.1 of Flavobacteriales bacterium. Taxonomy (GTDB): domain Bacteria; phylum Bacteroidota; class Bacteroidia; order Flavobacteriales_D; family Sanyastnellaceae; genus JALQTD01. Next base: position 490 of record DAISXU010000057.1, read on the forward strand.
CCCACCGTATTGGGTGGAACTTCATTGGGATCCGTTTCTTCGAGCACCACATCTCCCGCTGCATTCAACACCGTGTAACCGCATTGATTTGGATAGAAAAAGGGTGAGCTCACAACGAAATCAACAGCACCTTCATCCACGGTAACCAGGACTGCCCGCGTATCGAAGGATTGGTAATCTGCGTAGCCGTCGCCATCGAAATCAGGGTTGAAGAAAATGTTGGCCTCCAAGCCCGATTCAGAGTAAACACCTAAGGTGCCTCCATACCAGCCATCGTAAGAGCCGTCATTGAAGACGATCTCGATGAATCCACAGGTCGGAGCCGGACCGCAGGGATTCAAGCCATAGATGCTCTTAGGTGGACTGCTTCCATTCCAGCTCATCGAACCCGTGCTGGAGTACAACACCTCCCCCTCAGGGTCGATCACGCTAAAACCATGGTATGCTCCATATCCTTGGTCATTGTAGAGGACGTCAATGCGACTTCCTTCATCCACCGGAATCGAGAAGGATTCAGAGCCGCTGGCATTCATAGTTTCAGAAGCGATGAGGTTGCCGTTGACAAAAACATGCAGGGAGGACCCTTGCCAACCTTCTCCGCCGGTGGGAATGGAGGTCATGTTGATGCTCCATGCGCCACAGGTTCCTTCTGCCGCAGGGAAATTGAATGGCATGACTTCTTCGAGGGCGTGCACAACACCGTTGTAGGCGAGCATGTCCGGCTGAACGATGGGAGAAGTGTTCGCTTGGATGCCGCCTGAATCGGAGGAGATGTTGACGATTTGGTTGTTGTAGGAAACGAGGGATTGTCCGTTGAATAAATCGCTGCTTTCGTAGACGGCCTCGACCAAATGAGCTTTCAAGATGTCGTCAATGAACTGGGAGTTCATGAGCTCCTGAACGTCGGCAAATCCATTCGCTTCTGCGCAGGCGATGAAGGCATCATCGGTCGGTGCGAAAACAGTAAACGGTCCTTCGGCGGGTTCGTTGTCGTTTAAAATGGGCTGTCCGCGCAGGGCCTCCACAAGGCCCTCTGCGAGCAGGGCTTGCTCGAGCAAGGTGTGGTCAGGGCTTTGAACAATCACGTCCCAAGTGGTAGCTCCGGGGTAACCGGCGGGAGCAAGGATTTCATCGATGATGTGTATGACTCCGTTGAATGCCATGATGTCCGTTGCAATGATTTGTGCACTGTTTACAAAGGCACCTGCATCGCCAAAGGAAATCGCAACAGATTGGCCTTCAGCTGTGAAAAGTTCCATTCCGTCCTGCAAATCATTGGCCAAGTAGACCCCCGGAATCACATGGTATTTCAGAGCTTGAGGCATGTCATAAAAGGCAAGCATGTCAAACTGACTCAGGTTCATCAATTCCATGAGGTCGGCGATGGCTTCATCCGTTGGAACAAACACCGTGTAGGTATCATTGCTGGTCAAGTCCACATCACCTGCCCAACCTTCATTGGGGACTTCAGAAGAGGTGGAACTCAGGTAGGAATTGAATGCCCATCCCGCTTGCCATGCGGAATATCCTTCCAGTTCTCCGCCTCCTGCAAAGCCCGTCATAACATCTGAAAGTGTCTCCGCATCCACCACGATGCTCCCCGTCATCCCCAATGCCGGCTGCACACCAATGGAGGATACGAACGAATAAACACCAGGTACATCGAACGTCACGGTTCCCATGCAAAGTCCTTCGATGTTGCCTTCGGATTCTTCAATGAAAAAGGCCACAGGATTGTTCTCATCGGTGCCATCTACATTGTGGATGCCATCGGCATTGATGAAGGCCACGGTTTCCCCCACTTGGATGGTGAGTTCATTGGGCGTGAAATCGTAATCGGTCAGGTAAACCGAAGCGTCGGCCTCGCACTGCGATAAAGCAGGAATGTGGAAGCAACAGAGCGCCCAACAGAAGAGGAGACAAGGAGTGACTTTCGACATGGGAGTATCTTTGGATTTGGAGTGAGCTTCTTGTGCAATCACCCTAAGTCACTCTTCCTCTTAAAACAAGCACCTTCCCTGAAGGTTCAGAAAACGCAATGTGCGCATCAACGGATTACGAATTTCTTTTCCACCGATCCGTCATCGTAAATGAAAAAGAGGAGCCTATTCGGCTCAGGGTTCACTTCACGCCCGCTTTGGTCAACGATTGAAACCAACTTTCGAACGGCCGGTCTCGATGGCAGGAGGTAATCGATGGACGAGACAACATTCATATCCACTCCTACGGTTCCACTCAGTACCCAACCGCCGACAAAAGTGCCAGGGATGATTTCTTCTTCTACCCAAACCAAATAATCTTCAATGAGGCATGCAACAGGGAACCCATTGTGAATGGCTGAGTCGTTCGTTAGCAAAACGGACACGAAGAGGGTGTCCGTAATCGGCACGTCGTGACTGAACGAAATAAAATTTTCATCCACCAAAGTTTCCTCATGCACTGTGTTTCCGCCCATGTCCGTGAATTCCCAGTCCATTACGTTCTCGCTCGGAGGCCAGGTCAGGTAGCCCCCGGGGTGATAGAGGCTGAGAGTGCCCGGATTGGAACCGACGTTTACGACCAATCCCATGAGGTTGCAATCAACGGTGGTGGTTACCTGGGCTTGAGTTGGGTTGGTAAAGGCGGTGCCGAGCACCAAGGGGAAGATGTATGCGCTTTGCTTCATGGTGGATGAATGTAATCATATATTTTTAATCAATGAGGTGCCTCCTCATCTGTTTCATTGGGGCAAAAATGGCGTGGGGCGTTGGCATGCCCATCACGGCTGAGGGTGATTCCTAAAATCTCACACGGAACCGTTCGCCTCAGCAGCGACTTGAGCTACGGCGTGCACAAGTCCGATTTTCTTGTATTTCGTTTCTTTCACATCAAAGTAGGTGTACATCCGCCTCAAAGATGAGCCGATGCCATCAACGCTTAAGCAGGCCTGATCGGCAATGGCTTGGTTGGTGATGGTGGGGTCGTCCAGCAAAATCTTTAAAACCCTCCAATCGGTCTCATTCAATTCACGACCTAAGGACTGCTCGATGGCTGGGCGTTGGTCCTCGAGGGTGGTCAAGTTCATGGCCATGTTGCGGGTCTGCGCTGCCTTGAGGGAGTTAATCTCCTTCAGCAAAACCTGCCGGCGCTGTTCATGAGCCGCTTTAGTTCGCACCGTGTAAGCAATCAAAAGACTCACCACAAGCACGAAAGTGAGCGTCAGCCAAAGCACGGTTTTCAATTGTTGGATCAACAATTCATCCATGGCTTTTTGGCCTTCCAGTCGAATGACATTCATTTGGTATTCCACATCTTTTTCATACGCCGTTCGAATGACCGAGTAGCGATTGCGCGATGCCTCAACGCTGTCGTGAAAAGCCAAGTGCTGCTCATGCATCGCGAGTGCTAGCTCCAAATTCGCGTCATCCTTATGGCCCAAATAGAGTAACTCATAGAGGTCACTCTTCGTTGCATCGCTTTCAATGGCATCGAATTGAGAAAGCACCTGCTTAGCGATGGACATGGCCTGTTCGCGATCGGTTTCTCGCAGGATTTGAGCCAACGTCAATTGGCATTCGATTTCATAGGATTGCGCTCCCAGTTGCTGAAACAGTGCATAACTTTCATGGATGTGGAACAGCGCCTCTTCCGTCCGTTCCTCGTCCTTTCGGAGAATAGCCATGTTTTGATGGCAAGAGGCCAAATCAAAATCAGAGCCTGATTGCTGCATCAAAGGAAGTGCTTGCTCGTAGAGTTCGCCGGCTCGATCAAAATGCTCCAGTTTGTATTCACAATACCCCAGGTTCATGTAAAGTAACCCTCTGAACCGAGCATTTTCAGGCTGCCAATCCAATTCGGCCAGTACGGATTCGTATTGGACTTTGCCCAATTCGTAGGTCTCAATGAGTACGAACACATTGCCCAATGCCATGCGAGCGTTCCATTGGCCCCTCTGGTACCCAGCTGCGGAATGCAATTCCAATGCTTCATTGAAATGTGCCATTGCTTTGGCGAAATCCGCCTGTTGGGCGTACACATTCCCTCTGTTATTGGCTAAACTTCCCAAACGCATCTGGTCGCCTATAGGTCGAATGACTTCTTCCGCGCGGTCGTAGGCGACAAGTGCTGCCTCATTTTTACCTTGATAGTTCAACAAACCTCCCTTGCGAATCCATGCTTCGAACAATGCCATGGGGTGATTCCATTCCAAGGCTTTTCGAGCGAGCTCATCCAGCTCTTGCAGCATGGTGTCGGGGAACTGCTGGTAATATGCAGTGTAGGCCTCGTTGAATGCAAAGAGCCTTTCTTCGACGGTGCGCTTTTCGTTGCGCCATTCATTTAGCAGGCTGTCCAACGCAGGAGGATTCCCAAAAGCCAAGGCCGCATTCGCAGAGAGGAAGAGCAGCAGCATGCATCTTTTCAGCTTCCAAAGTGGTGCGGGTCGGGAAAGAGGTGAGCGTCTTAACATGCCATTCTATTTGTCAGGCGAATTTCAGCAAATCCAGTGCAGAGCCTTTCACGGCTAGGGGTGAATGGCTCTGTGACTTGCTCAAGTCATTTAATATCACTAACTTGCGTTCAAGCTCAATCGAATGGGAATTGGAAATCACATCAGGCGTGGGGTTCTTTATGCTCTCGCAACAGTTCAACTTGCAGCGGCTTCAGGCCAAACGCAACAGCTGCCATGCGATGTGTTTGACTACGACGGAGATGGCACGCTAAGCGCCAACACCTGGCTTTATGTTTTGAGTCAGTACGGCACTTCACCGAATGACACCAACATGGATGTCGACGGTTCGGGTTTAATCGGATTTAGAGACGTCCTGCAGTACTTGCCCTACCAAGGTGAATCGTGCCCTGTGTCCTGGGCAGATACCACGAACGGTCACATTTTGGGCCTGGTGTTGGTTGAGCACGCTACACACTCAGAATCCTTGAGTGGCATTTTTAGCAACCTCCCGGCCGAATCGGTCACTTACAGATTGTATGCCGAGTTAGCTGAAACAACAGATGATATCCTGGCCGTTTATGGGGATGAGGTTGCACCCCTGACCCTCGAAACGGAAGGAACGTTTTTTGGATTTGGTGACAACACCACCGTGATTGATCATTACCAGCCATTATTCGACGGTTTCTTTCCAGCGAATGCCTTTTCGACGTGGTTTACAATGGGAGCCGATCATCCCAATGAAATTGGAATTCCTACAGGATTACTTGGCAGTTCTGCTGATTGGTCAGACGGGATGGGAGCAGCAGGATTGATTCAACTCAACGATTCGATTGGCGGAGGTTGGTTCAGGCAAAACAACTTTGCTGTTGAAAATACGGGATTCGTTCTGATCGGTCAGTTTACGGTGACCGAAACCACCGATTTCCATGGTACGATCAATCTTTTGGCTGAGACCGAAGGGGCCTCCGGAATTGAATTCGCGGAAGGATTGACTTTTTCCTCGGCCTCACTTTCAATCCTCGGTTGCATGGATGTCGAAGCCGTAAACTTTGACGCTGAAGCGACCCATGAGCCTGCAGGCACTTGCATGTACGCCGGCGACTTCAATGGAGATGATGAATTCACGGTAGATGACTTCCTCGAGCTGATTTCGGATTTTGGGTGCACGACATGCCCCATGGCCGACCTCAACGACGACGGCATCGTCTCCGTTCAGGACATCCTGATCTTTTTGACGTGGCTGTGACGCGGTCCGTTTGCCTCTCCCAGATTGAAAGTTGATTCAATCGGACCTCTCGTGAGTTTAGCTCCCGAGATCCAATAGCCAACCGCGTTTCCTTTTCCGTTCATCTCAAGCTTAGGACAGGCGAAAATGCGTTACTGGATGAATACCTTCTGAGCCCTGCAGCCTTCAGCTCGAACGAAGTAAAGCCCAAGAGGGAGTGCCATCGAACTCCATGGACTGCTGAGGTTATTACTTGAGCTTGGAGTGAACGTAGCGACGATTTGTCCAGATGCAGCGTAAATGCTGATAGGCAGAATAGCATCCAGGCAATTCGTAGGCTGGAGCGGAGCAACTGCAGCAATGGTGCCTTGTTCCCTGACAATTTCGTACATCCGAACGACGTCTACGGAACGCCCGTTTTTTCCCGTAAGCGAACCTTGAGCGTGGACCGTTCCAAAATCGGTCACCTCCATAAATTCGCTTCCAATGAGCTCTCCATTGACCCCCATCCACTGCTGAAAGTCGGTGGATGCTCCGAGGCCGTGCTCCAAGGTGAGGAAAGACTCGCCGTCCCATTCAATGGATGTGCTGCTGGCATCGCTGCCCACGAGTGCGGCTACGTCGGTGGATAGGTCGTGGTACTGAAGGTTAGCCCATGGAGAAATGCTTCCGCTTGGATTGGGTATGGAGCCCAAGGCCGCACCAGTTTCGGAACTGAAAATCAACAAGCTGTTTGCTCGGTGATAGAAAATTCGGTTGTTGAAGGGATCCATGTCGCACAAACCGCTCTGTATGCCATCCATGCTAATGGCTTCCTCGGTGTACCACTCTACTTCAGCTGTTTCTGGATGCATTCGAACCAATCGAACTTCACTTTGGTAAAGTGGGCCATTGGGAACGATGTCCTCGGGTTGCAGCATGTGCAAGGCATAGATCCGGTCTTCCACGGCATGGTACATCGGGTGTGTCCAAGACTCGAGGTTGTAGGATCCGAATAAAGTGGGCAAGGTGCTGTTGGCTAGCATTTCGCCCGAGTTGGTGTCCCAAACTTTCAACTTCCCTCCACCCATCATGAAGTACCGATTGCCGAGCGCGTCCATGTCGCAATTGCCACTTCCATAATACGATCCGATGTCTGGTCCGTCGCTTACGGGTTCAACTTCACCTGTTTCGGGGTTGATGCTGATCAGTTGAATGGGATTGCCACCGCTGTACCATTGGCACATGGCGTAAAGCTTGTCATCGGTCCAATCATAGGCGATGTTTGTTGCAGGAACATCTGCATTGAGCGGGTTGTCGATGCTCACAGAATTCAACAACTCGCCGGATTCGGCGTCCAAGGTGACAAGTCGGTAAGGGTTTGCCAGCACGTAGAAAAAGCGTTCACCGAAGCAGTCCAAATCTGCGACTCCTGATGGATAGCCATCGCCCGTCGTCCCATTGGCACCAACCATGGTGTACGTCTCTGTTGCCAGTCCAGTTGCTGCTAATCCCAAACCTGAGTCATCGTGATTCAGAGATAACAGGGTGCCTTGAGCCTGACCATGTGCAGCGATGGCAAGCAGTATGATCAGGAGGTGCAGCGGAGAACGTTTCATACCAGTTAACCATTGAATGAGCGATGCTGTTCAATCGAACCTCTGCTCAGGTAAAATCTCCCCCGTGCATGAAAGCAACTTCGTGCAATCTATGAGGCTCACGTTGCTCACGAGCACGGGAGTGCTATTTTTTCGTCGAGCGCAAAACATCGACCACCCAAAGCAGGAGGCCCAAGATGCTTAGCACGACGCCGATGTTGAAAATGGGCTCTGCCCCCATGAGGTGATTGAGTTTGAATGCAACTCCCGCTAAGATGCCAGTTAGGCCAAGGAGCAGAAGAATGAGGGCAATTCGGTTGGGTCGCATGACGGATTGAGAGGAGCAATGAAGAGAGCGGCAAAGGTAGTTGAGTTCAAAACAAAGTCAGAAACCTCGAGGCGTGGGCGAGCACAACCGTACCTTGACAAGGAGTCAATTT
>DAISXU010000057.1:8170-10969 GCA_036825655.1 Flavobacteriales bacterium
AATTCACAAGCCATTCAATTTGCCCTTGGGGCCTTCTTGCTCATACTGTCCAATCCGGCTTGGAGTCAGTTTCAAGATTCCGATTTTCATGGTGATTGGAATGGAACCTATTCGTGGTCGACGTTTGGAGGAGGGAGCACAGCAAGTACGTTGTCGTTGCAAGAAAATGGGCAGTTTACGGAGTCCAGCTTCAACGTTTACGGCACCTTGTACCCCTCCACGAACATGTGGGAATATGCACCTGAGTCCAATTGGATTAGGCTGTTTTGGGTTTCCCACATTTACAATGGCCAACCGAGCTACACCCAGGCTACTTTTTTCGTTGTGGAGTTAACGGAGAGCACGATGGAACTGGTTTACGCGAATGAATATGGGCTGGCACCTGCTGCGGGTCATTTTATCATGGAGCGTTCATCCACCACGGGTTTGGGAGGATTCGTCGGAGGAGCGGCAGCTGTCCATGTGGTGGAGTCCTTCAATCTGCTTGGCCAAAAGATTCCCTCGACCACCCAGGGCGCCATCATCCTCCAGCGCATGAGCGATGGAACGATTCGAAAAGTTCATTCAGTTCAAGAATAAAGCGCGAATCGTTGTCGATTTGATTGCAAATCGCGCACAACCGTTGGCGGAATTGGATGGAAATGACGGACTTTTGGGCAACTTAATTGAGGCCCCATGTACGCTGTTATCGCGATTCAAATCAACAACGCACTCAACATCCGAAAGTGCAAGCAACAACTGGCCCTTCCGATTCTATTTTCTGATTCAGATGAGCTCTTTTTGCAGAGTGGAGAAGAGCAGTTCATCTATGTCTTTCAGTACGGCGTAGTTGCATTCTTCAACCACAATTCTGCGGAAATCAATGCCTTTGTGAAGTCATTGAATCCATTGGCTCGGGATTGGGAAGATCAAGAACTGAGTGAGACCATGAAAGTCATCGTTCAGCCTGGCAGTCAAAACGAAGTGTCTTTCGACCATGTGCGCATCACCGACTTCGATACAGAAGTCATCCGATTGATCATGCTCAACACCTCTCAGTCCGTTGCTTTGGATAAGTACCTTGAGATCACGGATCAATTGCTGAGTGAAACCAGCCAGTACGTCGATGCCTTGGAACTCACGGGCAAATTGAAAATATCGGGCAAGAGGCTAAAACGCTTCATTGGGCACGTCCTCAAAATCAAAAATCAGATTTCTGAAAACCTGTATATTTTTGATTCACCGGACATCACTTGGGAAAATGAGGCGCTCAACAAACTCAATGTTTCCTTAAAGCAGACCTTCGATTTGAAAGATCGCTATCGCTACATCTATGAGCGTACGGCCATCATCAAGGAGGACCTTGAGTTATTCAAGGACATCATGGATCACCGAGAAAGCAGCAAGCTCGAATGGATCATCATCCTTCTCATTTTAGTGGAAGTGGTGGATGTGTTTTTCCTGCGCATTTGGAATTTGTTCTGATCGCTTCAGTGGGATTCAAAGGAGGGGCTTGCGCTGTTTCAAGGCCATCTGTGAGGCCGCTTTCATGGTGAATGCACCCGTAGGACAGCATCAGCATTCAGTAAGCTGATGCTCGCCAGGCATGGGGGACAGGTGTCATCTGCGGTGGGTTACAACCACCCTTTCTTCCGGAAGTAAAGGAACATCCCTCCTGCAACAACCACCACTGTCGTCCAGAGGAAGGCGTATCCGTATTTCCAGTGCAGCTCAGGAATGTGATCGAAATTCATGCCATAAACGCCCACAATGAAGGTCAATGGAATGAAGATGGTCGCCACCATGGTCATCAGCTGCATGATCTGATTCGTGCGTTGATTGACTCCGGAAGCATGCAGGTCCATGAGCCCAAGGAATATCTCCCGAAGGGACTCGAGGTGGTCGTGGATTTGAATGATGTGATCGTGCACATCTTGCCAGTTGTGCAGGGTGTCGTTTGCAATAAGCTCAGGGGGGTCCTTCAGCAGTTGGCCAATGGCCTCCCGCAGGGGGGAGACCGAACGCCGGAGTTGAGCGAGCACCTTGTTGAGCTGCTGAAGTGCGGTTATGGAATCGCTGTCAGGAGATTCAAGTATCTCATCTTCCAACTTCTCCGCCTCCTCCAGCAAGAAGTCTGTTGCTGTGTAGTATTGGTCAACTACCGTGTCGATCAGTCGGTACATCAAGTATTCATGCCCTTGCGTGCGGGTCTTACCGCCCCCTTGTTGAAGCCGCTCACGCAGTCCATCAAACACATCACCCGATCGTTCTTGAAACGAAAGGACGCCCGAAGGGTGTGCCACGACGGTTAGTTGTTCCATGTTCAGCTTTTGGTGCTCAAAATCCAGGGCAATCATCTTCAAAATGAACATGAAACCACCTCCGTCTAAACTCCGATAGGTAGGCCGGTGTTGGGTGTTCATCACATCTTCGAGTTGCAGAAGATGCATGCCAAATCGCTTCCCAACCCCCTCTACCACGGGCGCTTCGTGGACACCATCTACGTTGATCCAGTTCACGGGCTCTTCCCCAATTCCTGCCGCGATTTCTTTCCAGGATTCAGACCTCAGGTCGCGGTAAGTCTCCGGGCCGTAGGCAATCAAAGAGATGACAGGCTTATGGGGGCGGGTTTGCCCAACGTGCATCAGGACACCTGGTGGCAATCCTGATTTTTTCGATTGTAGGTGATGGCGCATGGGCTCCAAGGTCGTTAAATCCTACTGAGAACTGGTTAGGGATGAAAAACAATCCACCCGGCGGGCCGCTTTTGGCCTTGTCAGGCCGCCTTTGAGCTGCCTTTTAAAAGCCGCTGTGCAAGCT
>DAISXU010000057.1:10979-13555 GCA_036825655.1 Flavobacteriales bacterium
GGGTTTGGTCGACATTGAAAACCAACACCTCATCAGGTCCACGGGAGAAATTACTCCTCGGAGCACGAAGCGAATGGGGATGCGTATGGCTTCCCAGGCACCCCGAAACAGAAAGGGAAAGGCCTTTCGCTGAAAGCGATAGACGGAATGAAAGTACAGCTTCCAATACCGGTCGATGAATTGAGCATAGGCCACTTTCACATTGGAGGCGTCTGCAATGGGCAAGTCGGCTATGGAGATCCACAAGAACAGCTGTGAGATGCTCCTTCTAAGGAATCCGGCGCTTGACCAGGCACCTTTTGCATGTGCGCGGAAAGCTGCGGTTTGGCCGGGAAGGAAGTGGATTTCACCAGACAAGAGCAGTTGAGAAAACCAATAGGTATCTCCGTTGACCATCCGATAACTGTTGGGTGACCCAAGGTCAAAGGTGATGTTTCTGAAAGTCGAAGTGCAGGTTGGCATCAACGAACTTGTGAACTCCTTTAACGTTTTGATGACTGGCAAACTGGGGCGGCCGGTGATGCGTTGAATTTTAGAAGAATCTGTTGTTTGGCCATGATCATTCACAGTAATTGCATCTTGGAAAACCATGGAAACATGAGGGTTTGAGACCAGATAGTCGATGTCTCGTTGGAGTTTTCCCTCGTCCATCCAAAAATCGTCACCATCGAAAATGGACACGAATTTTCCTTTGGCCTCAGCCAAGACGAATTTGCGATGAAAGATGCCTGATCGCCCTCCCAAAAAAGGAATGTTGTTCTTTAAATCATGCATCAAGACGCGAATTCGTTCGGGATGCTTTTGCGCATAAGAAATGCAAATCTCCCGCGTGCCATCCGTGGAGCCATCATCTGACAAGACCAGTTCAAAGTTGAAATTCGTTTCTTGAGCCAACACGCTTTCGATGCACTGCGCGATGTATGGCGCGTGATTAAAAGTCACCACAGTTACGGTGCACAAAGGCCCTTGGACAAAGCGATCGGGGTCCAAGAATTGCATCACGGGTGCCTGCTGACCCTTCATGCACAGCGGGTGCTCGGACAAGAATCGGGATTCACTCATGGAAAAGGGGATGGCCTGCACTTCAGTTAGGGTTTGAAAGTTACAAAACGGATCATGGCAACTGAGGCCATTTAATGTCGCTTATACTTGCCATAAAATGAGCCCTATGAAATTTCATGTTCCATTCCTCTATGTTCTTGCCTCGGTCTGGTACCCATCGATTCCTTTGGCTCAGCCCGGGGTGTTTTTGCCAGACGGCGATGCCATCGAGGTCGCTGGGAATGAGTGGGGAAACAAAGCCATCCGCATGGTGGTCAATGCTTCGGGCGAGCCTGTGATTGCATTTGGGACGAATGGCCATTTGTATGTCGCTCGTTGGGAGACGCAGTTCGACCATTTCGCTGCCCCGGTGGAGCTGGATGCTTCCTCCAACGTGTTCATGTCCGATGCTGAAGGTCCGCGCATGGCTGCTCAAGGAGACTACTTGGTCATTGCCTACCAAATTTCAGGGGACTGGGAAAATGGGGCACGCAGCATTCACTCATGGGATGGTGGACTCACTTGGTCCGACCCGGTTGAAATGGTACAAGGTGCGACTGAAGATCACTTCATGCCTTGCGTGGCGGTGGACGGAAATGGGAACCCTTTCGCCGGTTTGAAAGTGGGGAATAACCTCTCTTCCATTTATGAAGGTGTCCTCGTTTCCCAAGATGGGGGCAATGCGTGGAGTTCTCCTTCCAATGCCAGTGAATCGGCGGAGGGCAGCGCAGTTTGCAACTGCTGCCCTTCCCAGCCTTTCTTCGCTGCTGACCGCTACTACGATGTCGTCCGCAACAACAACATGGATTTGCGGGATTTTTGGCTCTTGAGTTCAGCCGATGGAGTCACCTGGGACGGTGCAGTGGATGTGGACCCCTTGGATTGGGTCATCAACAGCTGTCCGGAAAGCGGCCCTTCGGTTGCAGGTCCTGTGGAGGGGGCGCATTACTGGATCGCCTACATGTCGGCAGGTGGAGCGACTGCGCAATCTAGGGTGTACGTTTCGGAAGTGGACGTCTCTGCCAATGGAGGTTCAGGGGAGTGGTTGCAAACTCAAGCCGTGACCTTGGATCAGTTTTCCAATGCCACCCAAAATAGCCCCAGTTTGGCCCATTGGTCTGATGGAATCGGCGAGGAATGGATGGCCTTGGCGTGGGAGCAAAACAGCGGAGGGTACGACATTCAAATGGCCATCACGGCTGGGGGCGAAGTCAATTGGATGGATGTAGCCCAAAACATAACGGCTGACCAAAGTGGCCAGCATCGCAAGCCGGCCATCGCATGCTCGACCGACGAAAATGGGGCTCCACGGCTGCATCTGGCTTGGCAACACAGCACTTCGGGAACGGTTCAGTACCTCGCAGGCACAATCGTCGGCCCCACTGCTGTTCGCCCGCTCGCCCGACACGAGCCTCAGATCAAGGTGGAGGGTGGAAGCGTAATCGTTCAAGTAAGTGATGCCTGGGCTGGCGGTTTGTGGCGGCTTTTTGATTCCCAAGGCCGGTTGGTCCAGTCGGGGCGTCAAATAGGTGTTG
>DAISXU010000058.1:0-13541 GCA_036825655.1 Flavobacteriales bacterium
CTCGGTGCCATGATGCTTCAACCAGCTTTCAAACCTCAGCTCTCAAGTGCAATGCGCCAGGAGTTGGAGGACTATTTCGCAATGGACGCCGAACTGATTGCCGAACCATCGATGCTGGATTCAATCGCCTATTACAGGCATGAAGTGGAGGTGGAGCCTGAAAATTTAGGGTACGCTGTCATCGAACGGATTCTTGCGCAACACCAACTCGCGAATTCGTTGGCTTAAACGGAGGGTTCTGGCGAGTTGAGGCTCGCTATTACGGTGCGTTGTCCCAAATGCATGAGCAGGTGAAGGATGGATGCAGATCGCTCGTTTTCAGGGAGCTCATGTAGTCGGCCACCTAGGTTGGGTTGAAGGAATTGCAATTCCAGACCTCGGCCAGTAAAGCGTTCCTCGTCATACAAATCTCGTCCGCCAGGTGGGTTGATGTAGGAGGATGCCCCGAAATGTCTGGTGATTTCAAAGACGCGCTCATGCCTCCGAACGACATCTTGTGGATGCAATCTAACTTGTTGTTCAATGGCCAGCATCGTAGCATCCGTTCGCACAATCTCGGTATCGAGATGCAGGTGGTTGGCCACCAAGATTAAACTATCCACCAACCAATTGCTCAAGGATGAAGCTGAAAGTCCTGCGATTTCCTCAATGAGGGGCTTGGTTTCTTTGTAAAACGGTGCTTTTCCGTACTGGTGTTGACACTGCATCAACCACTGCTTGCTCCAGCTGCGCATTTCACGAAGTTGCACTTCGCGAATGGGCGTTCCAAGAGGAGGGCGCTCGACGGGGAGATTCATCCAAATGATTTCCTTCTGTCGAACCCATCGGTTTCTTGTGATCCAGGATTTTTTAGTGAAGTCCACCGCGTCATGAATAACAAAGGCATCCACCTTACTCATCAGCTGGAAGTAGCCGAGATAGGGCAAGAAGTAGGGTTGCATGATGGCAATGCGGTGACGGGAATCCATGTGGAAGTGCTCTGCAAGCGAAGTTAAGGTGTGGAACGCGTTGGCCCCCTCTTTGCGCATTCAATCCCATCGAGCCGATTAGTCCTTTGTGGTGTAATTTGCACGCGTGAAAAGGGTTTTGATCATCGCCTATTATTGGCCTCCCTCTGGTGGGGGTGGGGTTCAGCGGTGGTTGAAGTTTGTGAAGTATTTGCCAAATGCGGGTTGGGAACCGGTCCTTGTTGTTCCAGAGGGAGCAAGTTATCCCGTCATTGACTTGGATTTGCTGAAAGAAGTTTCGAGCGATTTGGAGGTGATCCGATGCCCCATTGTAGAACCTGCGGGTTGGTTGGAGAGAATCAAAGGAAATGCCATTCAAGCGCAGCGCCTGGGTTCGGGGTCCAATGGCGATGAAAAAGAAGAGAAATGGAGCGGTCGGTTGATTCGTTGGATCCGAGGGAACGTGTTCATTCCGGATTCGAGGTTTCTCTGGATTCGACCTGCTTCAAGAAGAATCAAAACGTGGCTGAAGTCAAATGAAATCGACGCGGTGGTGTCAACAGGGCCGCCTCATTCTGTGCATTTGATTGCAGCGTCTGTCAAGAAAGCCCACCCGGACATTCCCTGGATGGCTGATTTCCGAGACCCGTGGTCCGATATGGATTATTTGGACGATTTCCTCCTGACACCCAGAAGCCGCCGCCGTCAAAAATACTTGGAGCAGCAGGTCATTGCATTGGCAGACCGCGTCGTAATTACGTCGCCGTCAGCCTGTGATTCCCTCCTGGGAAGACCTTTGAAGGAGAAGGATGAGCAGGTGGTTTGGATTCCCAATGGGTACGATGAGGAAGATGGATTTGGGATGACGCAAGCACCAGCAGAAGGCCCTCTGCTCATCGGATTCTTCGGGGCTTTGTATTACAGCCGCAATGCCCCAGGGCTATGGAAGGCGGTTTGCACTTGGAACAGCGATTCAAACCGGAGGCCCATCCAATTGCTGTTCTACGGAACCGTCGACCCCAAGATGCAAGCGGAGCTGAATGCTACCCTTTCTCCGAGAGATTGGATGCTGTGCGGAAGCATTCCGCATCATGAAGTTCCGAGCGCTTTGGGCAGTTGCCATGGGTTGTTGCTGATTCAAAACAACAACAACACAGGAAAAAGGACGATCCCGGGGAAAGTGTTCGAGTACCTTGCTGCCCATCGCCCTTTGGTGGTGTCGGGAGCCATGCCCAGCGATTTGCAATCGCTCGTGGCCTCTTGGGGATTTGAGATGTGCGGCGTGGATGATGAATCCGGTTTCATGTCGCAGCTCGAGGGGGTGCAACAAAATCGCCTCGGAAACGTAGACCCAACGGCCTTCCGACGCGATCGGTTGACTCAAAAAATCAGCGAAGAATTGCTGGCCCTCACGCAGAATTAGATTCCCACCATGCACTTGCTCATCGTCATAGGAACTCGACCTAATTTCATAAAAGTAACCCAGTTTAGGCAGGTTATACAATCAAAAAACTTGGGCAAATTAACCCTGGTGCACACGGGGCAACATTACGATCAATTGATGTCCCAGGTGTTTTTTGATCAATTTGGTCTTCGTCCTGATCACATTCTTCAATTGAAGGGAGAAAGTGCCGGAGCGCAGTTTGCCAACATGACCCAGCAGTTGGTTGAGTTGATGGAGCAGTTGAAGCCTGATTTCGTCATGGTTCCAGGGGATGTTAACAGCACGCTCGCGGGCGCGCTTGCCGCTCAGCGCTTGGGCATCCCAGTTGGCCACCTAGAGGCCGGATTGCGCAGTTTCGACCGGACGATGCCGGAAGAGATCAACCGCATTTTAGTTGACCAATTGTCGACCCACCATTTTATTACGGAGGCCTCGGGTCTTGAGCATCTGAGAACAGAGGGGCTGGATGAGCTCGAAGCAACGGAGAATGTTCATTTTGTTGGCAATACCATGATCGACACTTTGGTGGCCTTTGACCCAGCCATCCAGGCGAGCCAAGTGCTTTCGGAACTGGGTCTTTCCGAAGGCGACTCATTTTTATTGATGACCATGCACCGCCCAGCTACAGTGGACCATGCCTCTGGTTGTCAGTTCATTTTGGATCTGTTGGGAAAACTTGTTCATCGGATGCCGGTAGTTTTTCCCATGCACCCGAGGACGCGCAAGAATTTCGAACGATTGGGGTGGTTGGCTCAGCTGAATCACCCGAACATCATTTTGACTCCTCCTCTCGATTATTTCGCCTTCCAAAAGCTCATAGCTAGCGCGCAGGCCATCATTACGGATTCTGGCGGAATCCAGGAGGAATCTACGTTTCGTAAGGTTCAATGCGTCACATTGCGGCCCAATACCGAGCGCCCCAGCACCCTTGATCTGGGCACCAATCGGCTCATTCCGAGTTTCGATGTCGAAGCCGTTCTTGACGCTTTAGACCGACCTAAGCAAGGCATCGTTCCACCGTTGTGGGATGGCCGAGCCACGGAGCGCATCATCGACGTGCTGCTCGAGTTGAAGAACTGAGCCTTCTACATGTTGCTGTGCGTAACTCCAATGCATTTCTATATTAAGTACGCAGAAAGGCAATAATTTCGTGTCCAATAAAAGGGCTGAAGTATGAATCTGGCAATGCATGGTGTGCTTCGATGTTGGTTGTTGAGCTGTGGTCTGTTCCTGCTGGGAGAAGCTGTTTTAGGCCAAACACCATTTGCTCAAATCGGCACTTCACCCGCTGCGCAAGGCGGAGTTGTTGAGGTTTGTGCCGGATCGACCATTCAATTTCAAAGTTTGAGCACTGGGGTGGGTTTGCTAACTACCTACACGTGGAACTTCGGTGCAGGGGCTGTGCCAGCCACAGCAAGTGGAGCTGGTCCGCACAACGTGCTGTATCCATCTGCGGTTGGGACGGTGAATGTGAATTTGGCAGTGGACAACCAAAATGGCCAACCCACGGACGCGACTTCGCTTACGGTGGTCGTCTTTGAGCAGCCCCAGAGCAACTTGCTATTGGGCAATTCCAACCCGTCATTCTCCACCACGGTGCAAGATGGCTTGACGGTTTTCAAGCGTTGCCAAAGCACGTCGGAGGCCACCTTCGAGTTGACTTCCACCCTGCCCTCATCGTGGAGCCAAACATTCAATTGGGGTGACGGAACAAGCGTCCAAACGGAGGCGGATTTGGTCTCACAAACCATCGCGCACACCTATCCCATCGGTCAATTCTACCTGACACATACCGTCAGCACGCCGGATAATTGCAGCGATACCCGAACCTACATTGTTTTCAATGGCAGCGCACCGCTGGTGAACATTGAAGGGCAAGGTGCAACCACTTGTCTGCCGTTTCCTTATGAGATTGACATCCTCTCAAATGATGTTCCCATCGATTATGTGGTCAGTTTCTCGGACAATTCGCCCAACGATGTTTTCAGCACGTCGAGCGATACCACCTTGGCGCACGTCTTTGATTCCAATTCATGCGGAGTGGACTATGTGTACGCCCCGGGATTGCCTCCGATTGAGAATGCGTTTTCAGCAACAATCGTAGCACAGAACCTCTGCAGCGTCGGTGGTTTTCCGACCGTTTTCACGGTAGGACCCATCACCATCTCATCTTCGGCCAACGCATCATTCACGCAGGATTCGCCCAATCCGATGTGTGAAAACGAAACGGTGGTTCTTACCGACACCTCAAGCGATGGCGCGAACATCAGCTCCACTGGATGTGACAGCACCTACAGCAGGGTCTGGGTTTTGCCTCCGGGAGCCACGGTCCAATCCGGTGAGTTGGGGACTTTCAACGGCCTAGTGGGAGCGGATTACGATCACACGGGTTGGACGCAAGGCGATCCGGAAGTGACCATTGCATTTGATGGACCAGGCGCCTATTCCATTTCCTTGTTCGTGGGCAATTCCTGCGGAGCGGATTCGGTGGTGCAGGTCGTCGAGGTCATTCCTACCGCAGAGGTTGATTTTTCGTTTTACGACCAAACCCTTTGTTCAGGTGACTCAACGGAAATCTTCGAAATAACGGCGACGGAGAATTACACCATTGTTTGGTCCGTTGGCGATTTTGATGGCGTCAACCCCGTACTTCCAGCAGGTGGTGCTGGCCTAGGGCCCTTTGATTCTCCTTCTTGGAACCCCGTCAACACGGGCAATCAAAATGGGAGCTTCACCTTAACGGCGACCGTCGCTTGCACCGATCAAGACCCCATACAACACGTGGTGACCGTTGGGCCGGAAGGGTTGGTTTTGCCAGATCCCAGCACCTCGGTGATTTGCAGCGGTGCTTCTGCGGATGTAACCATCGAAAGCAATGTGGACGATGCCAGTTTCTCTTGGACCTTCAATTCTCCGGCCGAACTCTCAGGGGCTTCGAATGGAACTGGGAGTGATTTGAATGATGTGCTCGTCAATTCAGGGTCTTCCATTCAGACGGTGGCTTACACCATTAGCATCTCGGGTGTGGCCTGTCCTGGTCCAGATTCGCTGGTATACGTGGATGTTCAGCCGCAGATGACCTTCCCTTTGTTCCCTGACTTGGCTGCGTGTCCAGGCGGATTCATCGAGGTGGAGGACGTGGAGCCGGTGGATGGGGCGACTTGGAGTTGGGAAAACGATGACGCCGCAGTGGGCTTAGGGAACAGCGGAACTGGGAATGTTCCAGACTTCATTGCAGGCGCAAATTCTGGTGCCGATCCGCTCGTCAGCACGGTGACTTTAACGGGCTCGGTAGCCGATTGCCCTGAAACAACAACCAGCTTTGAAGTGACGGTATACGACCTTCCGACGGCTGAATTCAGCGTGTCGCCCAATGGCGGTTTGGACTGTGTGACTGGTGAAGCCACCATCAACAGTTCAGCGGACCCATCGGGTTCCACCTTTGCCTGGAGCGGCCCTGGCATTGTCAGCGGCATCGGTTCAGCTACGCCCGTTGTGGATGCCGTCGGTACTTACACGGCCGAGGTCACGGCGAACACCACGGGGTGCAGCGCACAACTTTCAGTGGAGGTGCTGCCGCCCACTCCCTTGGAAATAATCGATGCTCAGGTAATGGATGTTTCCTGTTTTGCTGGAGATGACGGGTTTATCGTTGTTGAAACCGATCTGCCAGGGAGTGAACTGGTGTTCGATTGGACTCCAGCTGTGGGCACCAATGAAGAGGCGGGAGGTTTGGTGGCTGGGAGCTACAATGTGTTCGTTGTCAACGCATCTGGGTGCAGCGATGAGGTTGATTTGGTGGTCAGTCAACCTCCGCCCATTGCCATCAACTTGGTGGATTCCATTGCAAGTGAGTGCGGAGAGGAGAACGGATTGCTTCAGGTAGAGGCCGTCGGAGGAGATGGAGGGTTCACATACAATTGGTCGGGTGCGCCTAATGGGGCGGTCATTGACAACATCGACGCTGGAGACTACACCGTGGAGGTTGTGGATGCCGCGGGATGTGAAGCGGTTTCCACTTTTGCGTTGGGCTGCGTGGAGTTGATTCCAGTAGAGCCATTCACTTTCATGAGTCCCAATGGGGATCAAAAAAATGATGTGTGGGTCATTGAGCACATCGACCTCTATCCAGGGAATGAAGTTTGGATTTACAATCGCTGGGGCACACTTGTCCACCATGCTTCACCTTACCTCAATGATTGGGATGGTCGATTCAAGGGAGAGGAATTCCTTCCTTCTGCAACCTATTATTTCCTGATTGACACCCAAAAGAAGTCTCAAGATCCGATTCAGGGCTTTCTAGAAATCCAAACCGCAGCGCAATGAGGAACTTACTGCTCATTTTCATGATTGGAATTTGCGGAGTGTCGGTCACGGCACAACAGGATTTGCAATCATCCACGTACTTCCTGAGCCCATTGGCTTTCAACCCAGCTTATGCGGGCAGCCGAGGTTCGCTCAATGTGCATGCCGTGAACCGGGTGCAGTGGTTGGGTTGGGATGGTGCTCCAAGGAGTCAAATTTTTTCCGTCAATGCACCTGTGTTTCGTCGCAGGGTAGGGGTTGGATTGTCCTTGGCAACGGATCAGTCTGGTGCACGGAGTGCTTCAACGGGTTTGTTTCATGCGGCATATCACATGCGTGTAAATGACGACGGATTGAGGCTCTCCTTAGGTTTATCGGCAGGAACCGTTTCCAATGGGTATGATTTTTCTTCATTGAGGGCGCAAGATCCGAGCGATACTTTCTATGCTGATGCCTACTTGGATCGTTCTGCCAATTTCGGAGCTGGCGCCTACGTTTGGGACGATGTGTGGTATGCGGGCATCAGTGTGCCGCATTTGATGCACCAACCTTTGGCCGGTGACGACCCCAACTCTCCCGATTTGCTGCGCCATGTTTACCTCAGCGGTGGCTACGCACTGGATCGAGGGCCAGTGGTTACCTACCGCTTTTCTGGCGTGTACAAGAAGGCCCCGCACGCTCCCGCTTCCCTGGATTTGAACATGACCGCCTGGGCCTACGATTTGGTCGGAATCGGTGCTTTGTTGCGCTTACGGGAGGGAGTGGGGGTGCATGCAACGTACCGCCTGAGTCAAGAACTCCAACTTGTTTATGCCATTGATTTCCCCTTGAATCACTTGCGGGTAGGCAACGGCGGCACACATGAAATCGCGTTGCTTTTTGACCTTTCCAAGAGAAGAGCGGCCTACGAAAGTCCAAGATATTTCTAATGGGACGATTCAATTACACGATGAGGGCTATGCTGCTCGCAATCGGCACATTAAGCAGTGCATGGTGCTCAGCCCAAGTTTTTGCGCCGTTGCGCACGGTGCAAGAAGAGCGAGCCCGAGAATTGACGGAATCATTCCGGTACGATGAGGCCTATCCGTATTGGGCGAACTTGGCCCAACTTTACCTCGACGGAGTGGGGGGTGCGCCTGAATTCATCAGGTCTGCATTGGAATCGGCTACGGCGAGCGAGCGGTACGATGAGGCGTTGAAATGGACGCGCATTTTAGTCGATCGGCCTGAGGCTACCGTTGAAGATTGGCGGCATTACGTTTGGCTTTTAAAGGTGACAGGAGGTTATGCTGCTGTTCCCGAGGTGCTTGATTCGGGCCAAGCGGCGTTTCCAGAAGATTCCATTCTAGGCCGCTACCGCTCTGAATGGCCAATGGTTCAGGTCATGCTAAAAGACACGGGCGTAGCTCGAGTTCGCGCCTACCGACCGGGGGCAGAGCATGAGGAGTTCGCCGCAGTCCCACGCCGCGGTGGTCTGGCATTTGTGACGCGGGGAGTTCATTCTGGTTTTTCAGTGGATGGGTGGACGAGCCAGCCTTGGACGAAGGTCGCATTCGTGCCCGATACCTCTGATGCTGAGCCCAGGTTCTCCGCTTGGCAAGAATTGCGCAACAAGGACTTATTCCCAGGTTTGGACCAGACCAACCACCACGATGGTCCGGTGGCCTTTTCCCAAGACCAAGATGTAGCCGCATTGACGCGAAACCAACAGGTGTTTGATACCACCGGTAGAGTCAATCGCTCGGCCCTTCAACTCGTCTTTTTCGAGGCCATCATTGGTGGCGATTGGATAGGCCCGGAGCCATTTCCTTACAACAGTCCTGAGTGGTCAACGGGACATGCTTGTTTCGATCCGAAGGGGGACATCGTTTTTGCCAGTGATCGGCCGGGGGGATACGGTGGTGTTGATTTGTGGAGATCAAAGAAACAGGGCGGAACGTGGGGAGAGCCATACAATCTGGGCCCTGTAGTCAATTCGCCGGGGGACGAGGTGTTTCCCTTCATGTCCCAGGACAGTGTGCTGTACTTCGCGTCCAACGGGTGGACGGGTCTTGGTGGATTGGATTTGTTTAGTTGGTTGCCTCGTGCGTCGAATCTTGAGCACCTTCCCATTCCGATCAATTCCCCAGCAGATGATTTTGCCTTAGTCGTAGAACCAGATGGAGAGGGTTGGTTGTCCTCCAACCGAGGCGATTGGAAAGATCGGATTTACCGTTTAGAAATGCCGGTGGCCGAGGTTTCATGGGAAATTTTAGTGCGTGCCTGCGATACCCGTCCATTGGAGGGGGTGGAAGTTGAAATGACGGATGTCGAGACGGGTTTGGTCTACCGTGCAAGCACAGATCGACGGGGATTGGTGCAATTTCGACCGCGTCTATCTCACCAAGTGGAGGTCCAGTTCTTGGGGAATGACTCCATGGCTGCTGCAGGTCCAATTGCTCGATTGGCTCTGGAGTCGGCTGTTTACCGCGATACCCTCATCGTGGATTGGTTGGCTCCGAAAGGCGAAATTACCGTCCGCTCGACCGAAGGGGCTCCCCTCTCCAATGCCCTCCTCACATTTACCCGCAAAGATGGGACGGTAAGGCGGGAGTCCGCAGACGAGAGCGGCCGTTACATCTGGCAAACCCAGTCCACCCTGGGTTTCCATCAAGTGGCCGTTGATCTGATCAATTTTGTCCCTAAGCGGATGCCTTTAGCAGGTGTCAATGGGTGTGCACGTCCCGAACGCTATGCCATCGTGATGGAGGCCATCGAGTCGGAAGAGCTGATTGATTTGGATTTGATCTTGTACGACCTCGACAAAGCTAACTTGCGTTGGGCCAGCAAGCAGGAACTTGACAAGTTGGTTCGTTACTTGCAAGCACGGCCTGAACTCCGCGTCGAGCTCTCGTCACACACGGATTCGAGAGCGAGTTTCGAATACAACCAAGATCTATCGCAGCGGCGCGCGCAGTCTTGTGTGGATTACATCATTGGCCAAGGGGTCAGTTCTACCCGCATCATTGCTCGCGGGTACGGAGAAACCCAACTGGTTAATCACTGCGGCGATGGGGTCGAATGCTCAGAGGAGCTGCACCAACAAAATCGCAGGACGGAGTTGCGGCTCCTTACAGATTGAACGGGTCGTCATCATTCGCAAGGGGTGTCGTACTGCCCCAAGAACAGTAGGAGGTCATTGGAATTGATGTAGGCATTGCCATCGCCATCCCACATGCAGGTGCCCTCGTTGGAGGGGGGGAAGGTGCATGTGCCGTCGTCGCGAGTTGCTCCGATGCTGTAGTTTTCCGCTGCGGGGTAGGTGCATCCTAGGCAAGTGAAATCGCATGCCGTGGACACGGATGCCAAGGGCTCAAAGTTGCAGGCATTGGAGTTCATGCATCCCGCGATGGTGCAGCTCCCATCATCAACCACTGCGTTGGGGTTGTAGTTTGCGGCCCAAACATAAGTGCATCCTTCGATGGGAAGCGGTGCAAGTTCATCGGAAACAACGAGCACCTTCATGAATGTGAAGCCTGGGGCGGGGAAGACGGAACCAAAAAGTTCTATGTAATAGGTTCCTGTCACGGTGATGGGATAAGTTCCTGCTTCGTTGGTTTGACCAGTAAGCTCCAAACACCAAGCCCCATCTACTGGAACTGCATTGGCAAAGTCAGCAATCGCTTCGATGCCATTGGGTAAGCCCGCAATGGACTCAGGCAGGAATGACGAAACTGGTAATTCGTAATTCGCGGTAGGTGGCGTCACATTCGATGGGAATTGCAACACCCATTCCTCACTGACTGGCATCGCGGTGTGGACGGAGCTGAAGCCTGTTGGGTAGAAGCCCTCTGCCGCTTCAGGCCAATCTTCAGCTCCCACAGCAGAACAGCCCGCAAAAGGAATGTCAACCTCTTGAACCACGGAGCATCCTTCGGCATTGGTTACGGTGAGTAGGACGAGCCCCGACTCCAAATTTTCTTGCGTGGCGTTGGTGCCGATCACTTCACCAGAAGCGTGGCTCCAAACAACTTCAAAACTCGGATCAACCAATGCCGTTGCCGTTCCATTGGAATAAGTGGTGGGCGCTTGCACGAGCACTTCTGGCTGAGGCAAGGCGAGCGGCCAAGAGATGATGGTTATGGCTTCTGCCTGGCATCCATTGGCGTCCGTGGCACTCAATGCATACGTTCCAGGGTTGAGGTTGTTGAGCTCAATTGGGCCTGCATAGGCAGCCGGATCTGAGCCATTCACTGCCCAGGACCACGGTGCCGTTCCACCGAATAGTTCAGCATGAATCATGCCTGTGGCGTCCCCATCGCATTGGGGACTCGAGTTGCTTAAATCAAAGTAGAATTCGCTGGGCTCGCCTATCAATGCGTCGAAATCGACCGAACATTCTCCATCAGTGGCCGTTATGACGTACGAGCCAGCAGCCAATCCAGTGATTCCGTTTTCATCCCAAGACTGACTTTCACCCAACCAAGTGACTGTCCAATCGGTATTGGGACCTGTAAGTTGCACCGTTCCAGAGGCGCTCCCGGCGCACGTTGCGTCCGTAACCGTTGCAAAGAAAGAGTCCGTGTCGTCGGTCCGATCCAATTCCCAAGTGACGGTGTCAGCACAGCCGCCAGCGGTCAAGATGGCGCTGTAGCTGCCCTCTGGCAAACCTGTTACAAGGCCCGCTTCATTCACAGAGAATTCACCGATGTCAGTCAACCAAGTGATGCCCTCAGGTGCAGAATTATTCAATTCTAATTGAACTGAACCTCCATTTGGATTGGAGCATGTGGGGGTGCTTACTACAGTTATTGCCCCTGTTGACACCCCAACGACTTCCACTTCTAGGTCCGTTGAACAACCAGCGGCATCTTCCAGCGTGATGGTGTGCAGCCCCTCAGGCACCACGGCAAAAGCTCCGTGCGAATTGGTCTCGTCCTCGTAAGTGAAGGCATAGGGGGGAGTGCCTCCCGTTGCTTCCAATGTCAATGCACCACCTGGTCCCTCGCAGACAGCCGAAACGGAGGTTGCGATCAATTCAAAGTCTGCCGGCGAATTGACGAAAAAAGTAACGCTCGCCGTACACCCAGCTCCATCAATGGCCTGAACATGATGTTCTCCAACCGAAAGGCCGGAGAATGCTGCCAGCAGTTGATTGGGCTCATCCCCGTCCAAACCGTAGAACACCTCGAATTGATCGTTCTGGACCAGCAGTTGCACTGTTCCGTCTGACCCGCCGGGGCAGGTGGCATCGGTGGTGGTCGCGTTGAGGCTTAGGGTACATGGATAAATGCACGATTCGTCCGAGAATTGGGCGGCAGGATCATAGTTGGTTGCCCCTTCATCCGTGCAACCAAAACTTGGATTTTCGGAATTGGTAAAAACTACGCCTTCAAGCTGCTGGGCATTGCCTGCTTGACCTTCCACAAAGACCTGCACGTTGAATACACCAGTGAAGGTGCCAGAAGTTGTGAATTGGCCCAGGAGGACTTTTAAATCTTCGCCTGCTATGGCATGGGGGTCGTCGGTAGTGAAATAGCTGCCTCCAATGGCATCGCTCAAATCAAATTGGCCGGTGTTGTTGAATGCGACGAGCTGTTCTGTGAGGCCAACTTGCGTGAGGTTGCTTGCAGGGGCATCGCCTGGGGCATAACCGATGGTGAACCAGCTGTCAAAAGCAGACTCAAAGAAGAAGGCAAACAGGGCCGGATTGACTTCCAGCGCGAAATCGCCACCAAACATCGCGTTGTAAAAGCCGTCTGAAGAGGTCAGTGTCATGGGAGCGCTTGCATCCCCGTAGACCGCTGATATTTTATCCGTGGCGTTGGTGAACTCGGCGTAAACCCTGTAGGTCATCATGCCATCAACAGCGGCTATGTCAGTCGTGTCGTGATCGGCAATCGTTTCAACGACGATCCCGGTCATTTGGCCTTGTGCATTCTCTGCCTGAATCAGGAACGCGAATGCGAATGTGAAAAGCAGGCGGCATAGGCCGCGCACGGAGTGGCAACAGGACATGGTTTGGCGTGGTTGGTTAGGTCCCTCCGTTGAAGGGAAGCACAAAATAAGAAAATATGGCCATATTCCGCCTGAAATACGTATAAAATCAGATATAATAGCTTATCTAGCCCTTTATTATCGCTCTCAATCCCAACTGCATACCGCTTTCAGCGGCCCTTCCGTTGGGCGGGCGAACGGGCAAATCAGGCGCGAGCCATAGGATCCATTGCCGTTTCCAAGCAACGTGGACCATTGGACTCAAATGCCCAGTTGTCCTGTAGATGAGTCCACCACTGACAACAGTTGCCGATTTGAACCCAGTGAAGTAACTGTCTTCCCCCATGGTCCAAGCAGCAGCCACCCCTGCGGTCATCAATTTGGCTCCTCCTTGGTATTCGAAAGCGACCCATCCGAGGCCTTCGATGCCATCTTGAAGGGCGTGCCGCGTGCTTGCCAAAAGGCTATGCCTTGATGTGTAACGGTCATCCGAATTCGATTGGTTGAGCAGGGATTGATTGGAGGGCAAATGCAAGATGCGGTAGGAAAGGCGTGTGCTCGCCGTTGATGCCCCCAATTCAAAGCCACCCTCTGCATATGACCGCGAGTCTAGGAGAACGGATTCCCCTGAGTTTGCAGCAGCTGGGTCAACGGGATTGCTCAGGTATTGGCTATCCCATATGCCACCGCCTGTCCACCTCCGCCAGCCCTTGCCTGCGTGAAATGCCAGGCGCAGATTCAAATTTGGTGACACTTGAATGGAGCGACCCAGTGCTAAAGTAAGCCGGGTGCGTTGAATCACCCCTGCATCGTTACCGTCTTCAAGCTGCCCCATCACCATCCATTGACCGCGCGCGCTGCTCATTCTT
>DAISXU010000059.1:0-13541 GCA_036825655.1 Flavobacteriales bacterium
AAAATCGCGTCGATTCTGATCGTCGGTGAGGCTACCAGGCCTTACCTCGGGATTTCGGCTCCCTCTTGAATAGGACTCACTGCGCGCACCCACAAATTCAATTTCCAAATCATTCCAACGAAACATGGCAGTGCCGTAGGTCTTGAAGATGGTGACACGGCCGGCCTTCAGTGCATCTGCAGCAGCTCGGGCCAGCTCAATTCCGCTCCCTTCGCAAACAATGTCGATGTCCTTGCTCTTGCGCTGGATCAGCAAATCCCGAACAAAGCCTCCAATGGCAAATGCACGAACCCCTTGTTCATCGGCAATTTTGCCCACCGCACGAAATACGGGCAAGTACAGGTCAGCAGCATAATTCATGAGCAATTAGCCAAAGGTAGTGCGCTAAGAACGGAGGACATGAAAACGTGCTGATTCGTCAAATTGAACAATCCAAGAGGGCACCCCATGAAACTGATCCCGGCCGTGAGTACCTATGGCATCGACGCCGGAGGTGATGGAGGAAGGGAATTCTTTGAAGTGTTGCGCCGGTGCTTCGCCATGAAGGTTGGCGCTGCTAGAGGCAACGGGCTTGCCGAGTCCATTCAAAATGAACTGCATGTAGGGGTCCTGAACCCAACGCACCCCAATGCTGCCATTTGATCGAACCAAACCCGGTGCCAATCCATGATGAGGGCCCGCTTGCCCCACGACGGTCAAAGGGCGGTCTGTGACCTCCATGAGCTCCCACGCAGCATCTGGCAGGTCAGGTAAAATCCGATGCATTCCACCTTCATCTCCAACAAGAACAAGGAAAGTCTTTTCTTCTGGCCGGTTTTTCAGCCGAGCCATTCGACTCACCGCCTCTGCTGAAGTGGCGTCGCATCCAAGCCCCCAAACCGTGTCTGTTGCCGATAAGATGATTCCCCCACGCCTCAGTTCCCTGACCAATTCAAGGGCGTCTTCCTTCCAAACAGGTGTTGATTTTTTCATGCCGAATGCCCTTTCAACCATTCCTCAACAGATTGAAATACCTCCTGTGCAGGGTTGTTTGAAGTGGTGCCTTCGAAGACTTGTCCCGTGATGCGCTCAAACAAATCGATGTACCGCTGGCTTACGACCTGCACAAACTGTTCCGGCATGTTGGGTACCGTTTGGCCTTCCAATCCCATGAAATTTTGCTCCATGAGCCATTCACGAACGAATTCCTTGCTCAATTGCTGTTGCGGCTCTCCGGCTTCTTGGCGCTGGGCATAGCCGTCCGCAATAAAGTAGCGTGAACTATCGGGTGTATGAATTTCATCGATCAAGGTGAGTTGGCCGTTGAGCAAGCCAAATTCATACTTGGTATCGACTAGGATAAGCCCCTGTTGGGCGGCCATTTCCGTGCCACGCGCAAAAAGAGCTTGGGTGACCCGCTCAAGATCGGCGTACAACTCGTTGGAAACAATTTGACGAGCGAGAATCTCCTCCCGGCTGATGTCTTCATCGTGACCTTCTGCGGCTTTCGTGGCAGGGGTGATGATGGGTTCTGGAAAGCGATCGTGCTCTTTCATGCCTTCGGGCAAACTCACCCCACACAACGTGCGTCCTCCAGACTTGTAGGTCCGCCATGCATGCCCTGTGAGGTAGCCACGAATGACCATTTCTAGTCGGATGGGTTCGCAGGTTTTACCGATGGTAACGGAAGGGTGAGGCGTTGCCAATTTCCAGGTTGGTACAATGTCAGAAACAGCGTCCAAAAAGTGACTAGCGATGCGATTCAGCACCTCTCCTTTGAAGGGGATTCCTTGTGGGAGTATCACGTCAAATGCGCTGATTCGATCGGATACCACTGCGACCATGAGCCCGTCTTCGAGCGTGTACATGTCCCTGACCTTGCCGTGGTAAGCGTTGGTTTGACCAGAGAAGTTGAACTGAGTAGAGGCGAGAGTGCTCATGGCATGAAAAATCGAGCGGCAAAGGTAGCCCGCGAATTATGAATTCGACTCATCTGAAGGGTGTGCTTTTGCAGCTCGAGCGGCCCGCCTTTCGACAGCTTTTCTCTGTTCTTCAGCTTCAATTTCCAAATCCGTTTCTTCGAATGCTTTAATAACAGCCTGAACAAGCCGATGGCGCACGACATCATCCCCGGTCAAGGCAATGAATTGCAAGCCTTCGGTTGATTTGAGCGCACGAACCGCGTAGGACAACCCACTTTGTTGCTTGCGGGGTAAATCCACTTGGGATGCATCTCCGGTGATCACAAATTTGGCTTCCTTACCCATGCGGGTCAGGAACATTTTCATTTGAGCGACGGTCGTGTTTTGAGCTTCATCCAAGATCACAAAGGCCTTGTCCAACGTGC
The DNA here is from genome assembly GCA_036825655.1 of Flavobacteriales bacterium. Classification (GTDB taxonomy): domain Bacteria; phylum Bacteroidota; class Bacteroidia; order Flavobacteriales_D; family Sanyastnellaceae; genus JALQTD01. The sequence goes on from DAISXU010000059.1 coordinate 2,327, forward strand.
GGCCCCGCATGAAGGCGAGGGGGGCCACTTCAATTACGCCTTTTTCCATATGGTCCACCAATTTCTCATGGGGAAGCATGTCGAACAAGGCGTCATACAGCGGCTGCAAGTACGGGTCAAGCTTCTCCTTTAAATCACCAGGAAGAAAACCGAGGTTCTCGCCGGCCTCCACGGCGGGCCTGGTTAGGATGATGCGTTTGACGCGCTTGTCCTTCAGGGCTGCAACGGCCATGGCTACAGCTGTGTATGTTTTGCCCGTACCCGCAGGTCCTATGGCGAAGACCATGTCCTGGTTGCGAATGGCCTCGACGAGTTTGTGCTGGTTAGGCGTTCGGGCTGAAATGCGGTTGCCGCCAACCCCATAAAGTATGGTGTCGTCCTGCCGGGCCTTGTTCATGACTTCTCCCGTTTCCGCTTTCAACAAGCGCATGACATCATCCTCGTCTATGCGCTGGTAGCGTTCCAAATGCCAAATGAGCAAATTCAGCACCTCTTCAAATCGTCCCAAATCAGTTTTTGTGCCTTTGGCACGCACCACATTGCCCCTGGCAACGAGGCTCAACGTCGGGAAATAGGCTTTGATGCAGCGCCAATTGGCCTCATCCTTGCCCATGAACTCCATCGGATTGACGGATTCTAATGAAATCTCTACTTGATGCATATGAAAGCAAAAATAGGTTCCCCACCTTTGCACTGTGCCAATCTTAACGTTGACTTCCGATTATGGGGAGGGAAGTCCCCACATTGCTCAATTAAAAGGAGCAATATTAAGTCGTGCTTCGCTGGCGACCGTGGTGGATGTTACCCATTCCATTCGCAAGTTCGATCCACTTCAGGCAGTCTTTCAATTGAAGCAGGTTGCTCACGAGTTCCCTGACAACACCGTCCACATGTTGTGCGTTAAGGCTGCATGCAATCGCCCTTTGCGGCTTGTTAAATACAGGCGTCAGTTTTATTTGGGCGCCGACCATGAGGCATTTGGATTGCTATTCGAGCAAGGTGAGGAGCTGGTTTTTGACCTGTCTGAAATCCGCAGTGAAAAACCTCTTCCTTCCTTCCCCGAGAGGGAGTGGTTGGTCCCAGCTGCTGTGCACTTGCTCAATGGCGGTGGACCAGAGGTCATTGGACGATTGGCACCTCCTTTGGAACCTGGAACTTGGGTCCCACCGAGAATTGAAAAGGGGGCGCTCGTTGGTCGGGTGGTCGTCATTGATCATTTTGGCAATGCTGTTACGAACATCACCCAAGCGCTATTCGATTCGGTGGTGGGAGAACGCGAGTTCCTCATCCCTATGCGCTCTGCCCGAATGGACATTCGAAAGATTCACGCTCAATACAGGGATGTGTCCTCTGGAGACAGCGTTGCATTATTCAATGCTGCGGGATACTTAGAAATAGCCATGAACAACCAATCTGCCCCAGGAGGCAACGGCGGCGCTGATGCCTTGTTAGGACTGAAGCCCGATCAGGACATCCGGATTGAATTTGTGCATTGATGGACATCACTCCCAATGAGGAATTTCCCATTCTGCGCATCGTAGAAATGCGTTTCGATGCGGATAATCGCCAAGCATTCATGGCGCTGTTTGAACGAAATAAAGAGGCCATTGAATCCATGCCGGGGTGTGGCGGAGTAATGCTGGTGGAGTCGATCGATGCCAATGGCCTTATAATCAGTACGCTGAGCAGGTGGAGCAGCCAGTCAGATTTGGATGCTTACAGGAATTCAAGCCTTTTTGGACGGGTATGGCCAGCGACTAAAGCCCTTTTTTCTTCCCCAGCATCTGCGAAGAGTTATTCACGAATCTTGTGAACACAACACGGGTAAGCCGTGCACATTGCCTCAATCGCTGCTTTAATTTCGCAGAATCATGTTGGCACTGATTGCAAAAGAATTCCGTGGTTTTTTCAGCTCCTTGATTGGGTACGTGGTGGTTGCCACTTTTCTACTGCTCATGGGTCTGTTTCTATGGGTGTTTCCCGGGGATTGGAATTTATTGGATGGGGGGATGGCCACCTTAGACCCCTTGTTTGATTGGGCTCCTTGGGTTTTTTTGTTTTTAGTGCCCGCGATTACCATGCGAACTTTTGCCGAAGAGCGCAGGGTAGGCACGTTGGAGTTGCTGCTGACTAGTCCATTGGGCGAAGGGCGAATTGTTTGGGCCAAATTCTTTGGTGCTTGGTCCGTTTTGATCGCTGCATTGGTGCCGACCACTTCATACGTCTTGGTCATAGGTACGTTGGGCTCTCCAGCCTGGAATTTGGATTTAGGAGCAACATGTGGAAGTGCATTGGGCTTGGTGCTGCTGGGCGGAGCGCTGGTTGCGCTCGGGGTTTTGATGAGTGCATGGAGCAACAACCCGTTGGTGGCTTTTCTCAATTCAGTTGTGATTTCATTATTCATGTACATCGGCTTCACAGCATTGGGAACCTTTGAGCTTTGGGGGGCGTGGGATCAAGCATTCACTCGTTTGGGCATGGAGGCTCATTTTCGGAGTTTGGGCCGCGGATTGATTGAGATGGATGATGTAGCCTATTTTATTTGGTTCATCGGAATTTGTCTGGCTGCGGCACAATGGGCCTTGAGGTCGAGGCTTGAACGGCCGGGAATCGATGGGGTTCGATTCATACTTTGGGTTGGGGTTTTAAGTTTGGGATGGTGGTCGATTTCCATTTTGGATTGGCGCTATGATTGGACAGCAGAGCAGCGGTATAGCCTTACAGAGGCCACGGAGGAATTCCTGGATGACTTGGGCGATGAAGTATTGATTACATGTTATTTAACGGGGGAATTCCCTGCTACTTGGAAGCGTTTGGAGCAGGCATTGGAGGATAAGTTTGAGGAGTTCAATGCTGCAAGCAACGGAAAGTTCAGGTACGTTTTTGAGGACATCTACGCCATCGATGACCCCAGTACAATAGGTCAAAATGAGCAGACTTTGTACGATCGGGATTTGCGTTTTACGAGAATATCCTACCAAGAACAAGGGGTGAAAGCTTTCAAAACAGTTTGGCCCGCTGCTACATTGAACTTCAATGGCCAAAGTGTACCCATTCAATTTTTCAAAAGTGACCTTCCAGAGCCAACTGAGGTTATGATGCAAGGTTCAATCAATGCCATTGAGTTTGAATTAATCTCTGCACTGCGAAGAGCATCCAGAACCGAGAAACCTCAAATCGCGATCCTCGAAGGCCATGGGGAATTAAACGAATACGAAGCGGCGGACTTGACCAGTACGCTCGATGAGGACTACGATGTTACGCGCGTCCGGCTGGAAGGGAAGGTGCATGTGTTGAGTGAGAAACTCGATGGCATGAAGCACAGGCGCAATCGCTACGATTTGCTGATTGTGGCGCAACCTGACTCAGCTTTTTCGTTGAAAGACCAAATGCTCATCGATCAATTCGTCATGAACGGTGGCCGAGTGCTTTGGCTGGTTGATCCCATCGAAACCAACCTGGACAGCTTATCGAAGTACCAATTTACCTGGGGTGAGACGAGGGAGTTGGAGATTTATGATTTGATTTACTCTTATGGAGCTCGATTGAATCGAAACCTCATCATAGACCAGCAATGTGCGCCCATTCTGCTGGGGGCAGGGCCACAAGGCAACCAGGATAATTACGAGATGTTTTCTTGGTATTTTGCTCCCATTGCGCTTCCGCAAGGTATTTCACACCCCATCACGACGAACTTAGATCCCATTCATTTTGAGTTCGTGTCTCGGGTGGACACGGTGAACTGCGCAGGGGACGTAAAGAAAACAGTTTTACTTGCCTCTTCTGAGCGAAGCAGAGAGTACCGCGCACCGATTCGGATTGCCACCGACATCGTGGATCTCAAGCCCGAGTATTTTACCAGAGGCAATGATGGCCCTCAACCTTTCGCGGTGCTGCTTGAAGGGACCTTTCAAAGTGGTTTCAGCGACCGAATCCCATCGGAGTTGAGAACCGATGAGAATTTTGCTTTCCGCGAGGAATCTGCAACAACAGCTCAGTTGGTCATTGGCGATGGAGACTTAGCGCGGAACAAAATCGTAACGTCTTCAACTGGCGTTCCGCAAGTCGTCCCGCTCGGTTTCGATCGCTATGCCGGCTCCATTGTTTATGACAACAAGGAGTTTCTTCTCAACGCAATCAGCTACCTATTGGACGAGGCTTCATCCATTTCAGTGCGATCTCGTTCCATAGATCTGCGGCCATTGGATCGAGAGAAGATTCGCACGTCGCGGGCTACTTGGCAAGGATTAGCTGTTGCGCTGCCATTGCTCATCGTGATGTTATTGGGAAAGTTATTTACTTGGCTCCGCCGTCGCCGTTTTGGAAAACCAAACCCATCGAACTGAACACATGCCATCACCCACATTCGCTCCTAAGTCGATGCACAGAAACCTCAGGTTGTTTTATCTGCTGCTTCTGATGACGTGCATTGTTGCAGCAGTAAATTGGTACGCTTCAGAGAAAAATGGCAACCTTGAAGGGGAAGAAGCCGTTGCCTTTGCGCTGGCTGATACAGCTTCTGTAACACGGATTTTCATTGCAGACCGAGACGGTGGAGTGGCCGATCTCGAAAAGGTTGAAGGATCAAGGTATTGGTTGCTCAACGGTGAGCATTGGGCGCGCAAAGATGCGGTTGATTTGTTGCTGAAGACTTTCCTCAGAACTCGCGTGAAATCACCAGTGCCGATTGCACAGCGCGACCAAGTGGTGAAGCTTCTTGCCGCCCGAGGTAAAAAGGTGGAGATCTACACCGGTGGGGATAGCCCTGAGAAGATTTGGTACATTGGAACGGCAACAGCGGATCACACGGGAACTTTCATGGTTCTTGAAACGGAAAATGGCAAAGCCAGGGACCCTTACATCGTGCACATGGAAGGGTTTACTGGCTTTTTAAGCACTCGATTTTTTACGGATGAGCGTGAATGGCGTTATACCGGAGTCTTTGATTTTCCTAATAAAACCCTGCACCGTGTTGAGGTCGAGTCCTTTGATCCGGATTTCCCATCTTACGCAATGGAAGTGGCAACGGATGGAATCTTGACGGTTTGGGGAGAGAATGACCGTCGAATGCCCGTCAGAGATACTTCAGCATGGCACAATCAATTCCTGCTCTTCCGAAAAGTCCACTTGGAGACCTACAACCACCACTTGGATTCAATTGGCGTTCTTGATTTTTCAAACCAAACACCAGCATTTACCATGCGTGCATGGGGCAAAGGAGAATCGAACCCCGTGAGCATTGATCTGTTTTGGAAGGATCCAATTGAAACGCAATTCGATGAATCCGGTGAGCCCATGCAACACGATGGCTCTCGCATGTATGCGAAATTCAAAGGGGAAGTTGTTTTGATTCAGCGCTACGTATTTGATCCGTTGATCACCCCACCCCTCTATTGATTAGTGAATTAGCCGAGGGCTTTGTCAATGAACGTTGACCAAGAGAATTTTTCACGTGCTTTTTCAAAACTCGACTCATTGTAGGATGACCGAAGGCAGCGGGCGAGGCAATCTGCTAGGTTTTCCACATCATTGACCTGTGCCAATTCCCCAGTCTCTCCGGGAAGGATGTACTCCGCCAATCCGCCAACACGAGTGGCAACGATGGGTTTGCCGTAATGCAAAGCAACGGCTGTAACTCCGCTCTGTGAGGCACGTCGATAGGGGAGGGCAACAACGTCTGCTGCCCCAAAAAACAGGCCCACTTCACGATCCGAAATGAATCGTTCATGCGTTTGAATTCGCCCAGAATGTTTGGATTTTTCTATGAGAACCTGATAGGGTTTCCACTTACCATAGCATTCACCTGCAATGAGCAAATGGACAGGACGCTCATTGATGTCGTTGAGGGCATCAAACGCTCGAATCAGTCGGTCTAAGCCTTTGTAAGGCCGAATCAAACCGAAGTACAGGATGACAAGCGCCTCCTCCGGTAAATGCAATTTCTCTTTGGCCTCCTTCACTGGAATCAAAGCAGGAAAGTGATCATAAAGCGGATGAAATAGGGTGTTGACAGGTAAATCGTCACGTAATTCCTGCAATCGATCGGTGATTTCTTGGCTCAAGGTCCACGCGTCATCCAGGCTGAAAAGGAATTTCTTCGTGAGAGCAGCATCCCACCACGCAGCATCATGGCTGCCTGCATTGTGCGTGAGACCTATGATTTTAGGTGCTGCGGCGCCACTTTTTTTCTTCAGGGCACGAATCACTCCCGTTAAGGCAGGCGCCAATGCCGCATGCCAAAATGGAATCACCACTGCATCGAGATGCAATCCAGCCAATTCAGTTCCCACTTTCCGCCAAGTGGAGGGCCGAATGGAATCAAGGGCACAAGTGTAAGGAGAATCCAATTCTGGATCGAATTGGTCTTTGCCTGGGAACAACATGCGGGGATACTGCCTGCTCCAATTGACAACGATGACTTCGTGACCTTTTTCCTCCAATGCAGACTTGAGTGCTTCATTGAACTGAGAAATGCCTCCACGAAACGGTGGAAAAGTGGATGGAATGGCCAATCGCATGAAGCAAATTTGCAAAGGAACCCCTTTCCACCGACCTAAGCGGGCCTATCTTTGAAGACAAATTTGACATCATGGACGCATTCATCATTGATGGAATACGAACTCCAATAGGGAATTTGGGAGGAGGCCTCTCAGGAATCCGCGCAGATGATTTGGCCGCGCATGTGATGCGGTCTCTCCTCGATCGCCATCCAAACTTTGATGCGATTGAACTCGGGGATGTGCTTTTTGGGTGTGCCAACCAAGCAGGTGAGGACAATCGGAATGTAGCTCGCATGGCCTCCTTGTTAGCCGGTATTCCGCATTCGGTTCCAGGTGAGACCATTAATCGGCTTTGCGCATCAGGAATGGCTGCGACCATCCATGGGGCGCGCATGGTGGCTAACGGTGATGCAGATGTGGTGCTTACAGGAGGAGTGGAACAGATGACGCGGGCTCCGTTTGTAATGAGCAAGCCTTCTTCAGCTTTTGGAAGGGACAGTCAACTCTACGACACCACTTTTGGTTGGCGTTTCATCAACCCCGCACTGAAATCGGCTTACGGGGTAGATGGCATGGGAGAAACAGCAGAGAATCTGGTAGATGTTTTTTCCATCGGGCGTGAGGACCAGGACAAATTTGCCGCGTGGTCTCAAGCTAAAGCGTCTTCATCGGCGCAGATCCGGTCTGAAGAATGCGCTCCTGTTCGTATTCCAAGAAGGAAGAAAGAGGACTTGGTGATTGCAGAGGACGAATTCGTAAAACCCTCAACGACCGTAGAGGGGTTGTCCAAATTGCGTCCTGCTTTTCGAAAAGAGGGCGGGACTGTCACTGCTGGCAATTCCTCTGGCCTGAATGACGGCGCTGTTGCTTTGTTGGTTGCCAATCAATCAGCAGTAGACCGCCACGGATGGGATCCGTTGGCAAGAATTCTTTGTTCTTCCGTGGTAGGGGTAGAGCCTCGGATTATGGGGATTGGTCCGGTTGAAGCTTCGAACAGAGCTTTAGCGAAAGCGAACCTCTCCATGTCAGACATGGATGTCATTGAATTGAATGAGGCTTTTGCGGCTCAGGCGCTAGCATGCATTCGGTCATGGGGCTTAGCAGATGATGACCCCCGAATCAATCCCAACGGCGGTGCCATCGCACTGGGCCATCCATTGGGGATGACTGGTGGGCGCATATTGCTTTCTGCAGCGCGACATCTTCAACGCATCGGAGGGAGGTATGCACTTGTTACTTTATGCATAGGTGTGGGGCAGGGGTATGCCGTTGTCTTAGAAAGAATGACCAAATGATCCAGTCGTTTAAGGGGATGGTTCCCGTAATAGACCCGAGTTCCTATGTTCATCCACTTGCCACTGTTATTGGACATGTTACCATAGGCAAGGACTGCTACATTGGACCTGGTGCAGTGCTCAGAGGGGACTGGGGAACCATTGATTTGGCAGATGGATGTAACATTCAAGAGAATTGTGTAGTTCATATGTTTCCGGGCAGTGGCGTCACATTTGGGGAGGAAGCACACATCGGTCACGGTGCCATTGTTCACGGAGCGAAGGTTGGGGCGTTTTCCCTAATCGGTATGCAAGCTGTCTTGATGGATGATGTGGAAATCGGGGAGGGGTGCGTTGTAGGGGCCTTGTCCTTTTTAAAAGCCAAAAGCGTTTGGGAACCGAGGAGCTTAATCATCGGCAACCCCGCGGTGATGAAAGGCTCTGTGAGTGACGCTATGCTTGCTCATAAGCACGAAGGAACCGCCATATACCGGTCACTTCCGGCTGAAATGAAAGCCCATTCTCAAGAGGTGGAACCTTTGACGGCAATTCCAAAGAATCGCACCCGTGACTTCCCCAACTTTGAAACGTGGCAAGACCGTCAAGGGCGCAATGGGTAAGTCGAAAAACCGAGTGATTTCGTTTCGGCAGTTCTCCGTGCACGATGATCAGTGCGCTATGAAAGTTGGTTCGGATGCATTAATCTTAGGAGCATGGACTCCGATTCAATCGGATTCTCATGTTTTGGACATTGGAACGGGATCAGGACTTCTGGCCCTTATGGCCGCTCAGCGCGCTACAGAAGGACACGTCACGGCCATTGAACTCGATGCGAAGGCTGCGACCCAGGCAAAAGAGAATTTTCAGCGAAGTCCCTTTTCTGACCGGATGCAACTGATTCATGGTGATTACCTTGAATGGTGCAAAAATCAGGACCAAACCTGGGATGTAGTTTTATGCAACCCGCCATTCTTTAGGGATAAGCCCAAGTCTCCGGATGGCTCACGTAACCTCGCCAGACATGACGACAGCCTTCGCATTGAGGACTTATTTGCAACTTTGCAAAGCTTGACCCACGATTTATCGAGGTTCGCCATTGTTTGGCCTACTGACAGGCGAGTTGACTTGGAGCGCGCAGCGGCAGCAAATGGATGGCATGAAGCAGAACGCCTAGAGGTTCACGGCACAACGGATCATGCATGCGAGAGGCACGTATCCTTGTGGGTCCAATTCCCTTCGCAACCCACTCGAGTTACTGAATTTTTTCTAGAAACAGAGGTGTTCACGGAAAGCAAAGCTCCTGACCACACGGCTCAGTACAAGAAACTTTTGGCACCATTCATGGAACGTTATGCTTCTTTCGAATCACGCTCCTAACACCCGCTTTAGTTTGTCGACCTGAGCACCCCACAATTCCTTTCCTTCTTCAATCTCATCTTCCTCAGCAAAATCCGTGATCAGCAAAGCTGTATCCCCCGTGAGTCCATCAACTTTGATGCGAAATTCAAAAAAGGAATTGAGCCCGTCTTCTTCATCTTCGAGCCACTTGAATTTGGCGAATTCGTCTCGCTTCTTGGAGACCAATCTGGCAGACTCTTCGCTCCCTTCCCAGACAAAAATGTGCACATCTTTCTTGATGTTGACATCATCACAGAACCATTCCGCCAATCCACTAGGTGTACTGAACGCATTGAACAAAACTCCTTTTGAAGAATTGATCGGAAATTCAACTTGGTACTTTTCCTTTTCCATTGTCAGCTTACAAGATAGACCAAAATTGAGATGATTGGATAGTGCATTCTAGTGAACCTCGAAAAATTCTGTGTCAAAGGACTTTTTTGGCTTCAGCAGTGTTGTATATTTGCCCCCGCAAATGAGGCGGGATAGCTCAGCTGGTTAGAGCGCAGGATTCATAATCCTGAGGTCGGGGGTTCGAGCCCCCCTCCCGCTACAAGACAGGACTTACCAAGCGGTAGGTCCTGTTTTTTTTGTGCAATTGAGACAAAAAAAAGTGGCCCCCGAAGAGGCCACTTCCAATACTCTATGCAGAGATTTAACGGCGCTCGCGTTGCTCGCTTTCGTTGCAACGAATTGCACGACCCATTAAATCTTTGCCCTCCATGGCTTCCAAAGCTGATTCAGCTTCTTCACGATTAGGCATTTCAACAAAACCGAATCCACGGCTCCGTCCAGTTTCTCGGTCATGAATGACCTTCGCACGCTCGACTTCCCCGTGGGCTTCAAACGCTTCTCTGAGTACGACGTCATCGACGCCCCACGCGAGATTTCCAACAAAAATGTTCACTATTGATAAGGACTTAAGATGCCGCAAGTTACGCCGAAATGCGCCGCCTCGCACAAAACCGAGATATTTTCTCAAAACCTCGAATGGTGACACGCAAGAGTCCGCTTTCGTACTTGCATGGTCGTTGGACGTAGAGGATGATAAGGTGCCTGCGATTCAGCTGAAATTTGCATCGTGTCTCTGAACTCAGGGAAGATGAGGTAACACCTCATTGCCCTCCCTTGCAATGATCATTAATATGTGAAAAAAGGGTGAACGTCTATACTTAGTTGAGTTATGTCTTTATACATGATGATGTGACAGTTGAATATGAAGTTTCAAAATAGGTGCATTTTTCATACATTTATTCCCTTAACCGAATCCACGATGCGTTATTTCCTTCTCACGGCATCCCTTGCCCTCTCAACTGTTGTAATGGGACAAATATGTCCTTCTCAACCTTTGGATATCCCAGTCACAGGCTGGAGTCAATCATTTGGTGCTGATTGGTCTGCCGATTCTCCTTACTTGGATCAGCTCGGTATGCCGGAATTCGGGACAGGCATATCGGATGATAACCTAGCGGTTGTTTCGAATGGTGCAATCACAGGTTTTTTAGGTGTCAAATTTAGAAGTTCCATTGCCCCAGCAGACAATCCCACTTTGTCGAACGGTTTCTATCAGGTTCCAACGGGTTATTCTGCAGTGAGCAATAGCAATTCAGCTTTATCGAGCAATTCCACCTGGAACATCCTCGCTTACCTCGATTTAGGTGAGTTGTCGTTTGCGGATGTAGACGTGCGCCTTTACATTGATTTTGATCCGTGCTTCGGGACCAATGAGCAAAGCATGTTTGAACTGAATTTTTCAGATTTAATGGCGTTGTCTAACATGGATGCGAACGAAGTCAGTGAACTCGCAACCTTCCAAAATCTTTCGAGCCCAGCTTGGACGCTCTTCGGAGATGACAATGTCCTTCCTTTTGATGCTGAGGCATCTGGCTTCTATACCATTGCGCTGGCCGTGTACGATGCATGCGGCAATCAGCGTCTTTGGCATGAAATAATCGTCCATGCTTCGGATTCTTTTGACTCAGATGCCAACGATAACGGGATTGCGGATGAACTTGAAGTGGGGGGATGCATGCAGTTGGGGGC
>DAISXU010000060.1:0-13276 GCA_036825655.1 Flavobacteriales bacterium
GCTCATTCGTCGCCTCATGCCCGCTGCTGATAGGATGTTTGAAAGCCCAGCATCCGTTACAATCCAACTCCCTGCCATCCGGTTGGTGATGCATTCGGAACCGCTCAGCAGCGTGGTGGATTGGTATTGCAAATCGATGAGGCCGGCCGTTTGGCTGGACCAAGTGCCTGCTGCAAGGTCATGCGTCCAGAGGGTATTGCCCGCTTCGAGTCGCCCGGGCAGTAGGTAACTTGGAGCATCCTGTGCCCACGAAACGCTACTCAGTGCAAGGGCGAGAAGGCTAGCGTACAAGCGTAACATGGCGTTGAATAGTCACGGCACTGCCGTCGGTGAATTGCATGTCCAACTGGACGACGTAGATGCCGGTGGGCGCTGGTCTTCCATTGAATTGACCATCCCATCCGGGTTGAGGCTCATTGAATTGACCAACCAATTCTCCCCAACGGTTGATGATGCGCATGGAAAACTGAGAAAGGGGGTGCGATCGCACCCCGAGGTAGTCATTGAGGTTGTCACCATTGGGCGAGAACTGATCGGCCATGAACCACTGTTGGGGAGCCAAAACACAGATCGATTGGGAAGCACTTTCTGAGCATTCGCCGTCGATGCTCGCAGTGAGTTGAACGAGATAATCGCCCGGGACGACAGGGCTCCAAATGGCCATGGGGCCATTTATTTGGTCTAGAATGTTACCCGTTCCTGGCTCCCTGACCCACCAAGTCTCGGTTGTAGCTCCACCTCCATCATTCACTAAAACCACCGGCAATTCACCCCAAGGGACGCACGCTTGCGGCCAATTCACTTCTGTCGTGACTTGGGCATATGAAGGGACCACGTAAATCCCGGATGCCTCGCACGACTCCTCTGGCCATGACAGGTTCCAATGAACAGATGTTCCAGCATCACTTTCAACGGCCCACCAGGTTGAATTTTCTATGACGTCGTCTTGCAACAACTGCAGCGTATCCCATGTCAATTCCCACGCACCAGCGGGTGCAATGGATGCGGAAACGCTGGCGATTCCTCCAAAACAGGCCGTATCGGGGGTGATTAGCTCCAAGGCGCTGGGGGCCAAGGTTTGGACCATAACCGAGTCCATAACCGCCGCGCTGCACCCATCTGACAACTGAGCAACCCACCAGCTACTCGAGTCGGGAATCCAAGGCAAGGGGGCAGTCAATTCCCACACATGATTCTCGGGATTCCCGCCTGTTCCTTGGTAGCCTATCTCTGCTTCAATTCCCTCGCAAATGAGGTCATCCTCCAAGCTGATTTCAAGGGAAAGTGGCTCGGGGACATGCACTGCGAACGCCGTGTCACTTGCGCAATAATCTCCAGCCCAAAACACTTCGACCGCATACGAACCAGGTGCAAGGGTATCTGACCAAATGGAATCCACCTGGCTGCCTTCCCACAACCAGTTGGTTCCAACACTGGGCTCCCAAATGGGCTCGAACCAAGTCGAAGCACATAGGGTGTCCTGAAAGGAGAGGGGAGCAACCTGCTGCCAAGGTTCTGAAATGAGGATTGCGGAACTGATGCACCCTCCAGGTGCAGTGAAGGTCACCGAACCCGTGGGCAAGGCAAGCGCCGGATTGAACCATCCTGTTTCGCTATCTACACCAGCTCCAGCCCAAGTGCCTCCCAAGTCCAGATCAACGGGAGCGAGCAAGGTGCTGTCGGCAGTGTTGCAAAGTGTTAAATTGGGGATGTCAATTGTTCCGGGCCAAATGTGTACGGTTGCCATGGCCGAGCATCCATTCAAGGAATACGCCAATTCGTGCTCCCCAACAGGGATTTCGGAGGGGTCCAAATAGGCATCGCATCCATCACTCAATCCTGCAGAACCCCATGAAGCGCTCCAATCCCCACACTCTGGGGAGCCTACAAGGTTGATGGGGCTTGCCGTTGTGCAAGACAGGTAACTGTCGGATTCAATGGATGTTGTGACATTGAAGACCGAGGTTGTTGCCTCACATCCATTGGGAGCAGCGTAGGTGAGCGCAACCAGCCCTTCGCCGGGGATGGAGGGGTCAAAAATTCCTTCTGAACTCACTCCGGGTCCCGACCACGTGCCGCCGGCTGGATTCCCACCTGTGAGCAGGACTTCTGTTCCTTCCGGACAAGCACCCAAGTTCGCCGGTGCGCTGATGGGCAGAACATCGGCCGTTGCGGGTTGGCTGCAGCCTGTGAGCTCGCAAAGCCACTGGTTGGTCCCAAGTGGAAGCTGATCAGGGTCAAAGGCGGTGCTGGATGAATTCAAACCTGGGCCAGTCCAAGTGGCCGCCTGCGCGATGACCGGGAGCGAAACGGGCTCTTCATTTGCACAGAATTCGCCAAGTTCCAATGTCGGAAGCAGCTCCACGATTTCCACAGTTGTGCTATCTGCACACCCTTGCCCGCTGAAAACGACCACGTACGTCCCGCTAAAAGCTGGCATAATAGTTCCTCCAGACGTTATGATAGCACCTTCCCAAGTCGCAGAAATGCCGATGGATGTTCCCTCGGCACTGAATGGAGGAGCACCGACGCAGGTGGCGTAAGGCCCCCCAGCGTCCACCACCACAACTTGAGCGGCGGTGTCCAAGGTGCATCCCAAAGGCGTGATGTAACTGATGTTCGCCAATCCACCATCCAAAGCCGCTTGTTCAGCATCGAGAAACCAATCCGCACCGACTTCAACTACCGTCCCCGACCATGTACCTCCTGCGGGCGTCGCCACGAGTTCAAGTGGTTCGGATCCAGTGCATAGGGCTTCAGGCAATTCGGTTTCCAAGTTGATGGCCTGCTCACTGATTGTCCAAGTGAACTCAGTCGAGGCGCCTGTCGTTGCTTCAAAGGCGACGAGCACCACTTCGGATGGACCATTTTCAGGACAAACAACCACGCCAGCCGAGTCTCCTTGGTCAATTACAGTGCCTCCTGAGATAGCGCTCCATTCCCATGTCACAGGAAAGCAACCACTTGAAGTCCACCACAGGGTATCGCACGTTCCACCGCACACCTCTTCGGGAGGATCAATCCATGATCCAGATACAGGACATCCCTCAGAAATGATGGTGTCGGTAATGGTGAAAACATGTGTTGAATCGCAAGCATCGGTCAACCCCAAATTCCAGGTAAGTCCCCAAGAGCAATTGGATGTCAAGGGGCCATCTGTAAAAGGCACATAGAAACCTACGGCACTGTCGCCATCGCAAATTAACTCAGCCATTCCTGTCGCGATCCCTCCGGTTGTGGTTACCGAATCGGAGGTGAATGCTTCGCATGCAATGGCGGGAGTGATTTGCCAAGTGAGGCCTTCCTCTCCACAAATTGGATCAGAGGCCACAACCACCGGAGGAATGGGCGGCGGAGCTTGGCCCTGCCACTGCAGCACAAATCCACAGTAATTTACGCTGACATCGCTTTGAAAAATAAAGGACACCATGCCTGACCATGCGGTAACGGCGTCGGGCAGGTAGTCGATTCCCGTCACCTCGGTCAGCAACATACCTGAATCTGGAGGGCCATCATAAATTTGAAGGAAATCCAACTGGTTCTCCAAGCAGACGTTTTCGAGGAAGGTCACCTCAATCGGTAAACCAACGGCCAAATTGACGGTGAATACAAAAAACTCACCTCCTCCATAGTCATCGCCGCTCCCCCCGGTATCCGTTAAGATTCCGGAGCACTCCGTTGAGCTGATGTCTTCCATGGTGTACTCCTCCTGAGTCAGCACTCCTGTGCAGATTGTTGAGAGCATCACCAGGCAGAGCAATCGGATCATTGGATGGTATCTTGTATGGTTAATACGGGGGTTGTAATGGCTTCTGATAGGTTCCCCGCGCGATCCTGGAGAGTGAAGGTGAGGGTGGTGGTTTCGATTTCCCCTTCTCCTAGAAGAAACAGGGCCGGCACTTGAACCACTAAGTTGCCTTGGATGTCCAGCTCGAGGTATCCACCTTGGGCATCGGCCGGTGTCATGGGCGGGAGGTGAAAGCCATCATCGGATTGCAGCCGCGCATCCCGCATCCACAGGCTGTACTCGTCTGCATCATCCGTTCCAATGTCGCCTTGGGCATCCCGATAATGCAAGACCACCTCAACTGGTGCAGCATGCGCAGTCATCGCCGTAGGGTTTACGCTGATCAGCTCCAAGTAGGGAGCTTCAGGACTCACCGCTTCTTTGCATCCAAAGAGCGCAATCAAGGTGAAGGGCCAAATCCTCATGGAACGTACAAGGAATACAGGGGAAAGAAATAAGGTTGTGCTCCGGCAGCTGGCACCTCGATGGAATTGGTGCCATCCTCAATCGTTAACCGCAGGTAATGCGTCGATTCGGCCGCAGCGCCTGAAAGGTCGATGGTCGCTCGGTGACCATAGGTGCTCATGCTCCCTGCAAAATCCACTGCTTCGAAGGTGAACGGGGATGCAACTGAAACGGGAATGGCAGCGTCGAGGTCAGCAAGCGATTCCGACACGCGCAATTGAACGTCAAGGTCAGCTAGGGCAGTGGAATCGTCGCTTATGGCGAACCAGAGGTCAATCATTCCGGCTTCAACTTCTAGGCGGTAGTTGGCTTCTGGGTCACGCTGGTAAGGATCTTGGAGATTGCCAGCTGGAAAGCCTCCGAAGCCACTGACTTGGGGACTTAGGTTTGCGGATTGGGGGAGGTTGCCATTTAAGTCGGGCGCTCCGGATTCAATCCACTCACTGATAGCAGCCAAATAGGAAGGGCGATTCGCAGGCCAATCGGATCCGGGTTCAACGGAAAGAGGCATCATTCCTGACGTATTGGGAACGTTGGCCATCAACCGCTCCATGAGCCACGAGGAACTCGGGTCTCCAGGGACCACACGGAATGCATATCCTGCAGCAGCGTCGTTCGCAATGACGGGGTGGTTGACTAGGGTGTTGTAGGCCGAACCTACGGTGGTGAAATTCGGCTCGAACGTGCCATCGTGGCAACCGGAATTGGCACAGGTGGGTTGGAAAACCTGCTCATGGAGCCAGGTAAATGAGCCTTCAACCACAGGCGATTCTCCATCGATGATTCCCACCACAAGGGCGTCGTCGATGTAGGGGTTCTCAGGTGGGTCGGGTTTGCAGGCAACCAGCAGCAGCATCAGCCCGAAAAATGGGGTGATCCGGTTCATAACTGATCCAATAAACTCATGGTGCCAGGCGCAAGCATGCCCGCGCTGACAACTTCTGGCTTAACGCCTAAAAGGTCTGCCACGGTGAGCATGCTGTCGCTTACGAGTCCCACCGGATTCCCTTCACTTCCGACGCTGTGATTCGCCGGGATATTGGGCCCAACGAGTTGGGTCCACACGCGCATGGAGTTCGCGTCGCTGTGATCGTAGGACCTCCATTCGTTGGAATCGATGATGTTATTGGGGTTGAGGTTGCGGCCGCATTCTGGCGTTGTCAGCAGGGTGGTGGTGCCTGCCATTTCGGGAATGTTGGTCTGGATTTCATTCCAGAGGTAGCCCACTGCATGGTCCGCTCGGTGCATCGCGCCGAGGTAGTTGCTGAAGTTGGAGTGGCAGCTGTCGACAGCGCTGAGATTGACAAAGAGGAAGTTGGGTTTGAACCACTTCAGGACTTCCACGGCAAACGCCATGGTGAAGAGGTCACCGTTATCCGTCACTGGAGGCAAGGGCAAAGTGCCGGTCTCCACCTTGAGGTACATGGCTTCCATGAAGGCTTTGATGTTCTCCCGTTGCTCTTCGCTGTTCCCTAATCCTCCTGAGCCGCCTTGTTGGGCGATCATGGATTGGAATTGAAGGTCGAGGAATGCCCGTAACCGATTCATGGGGGCGAGTTCATTCTCTGGGTGGTAGATTTTCGCATCGGCGAGGTAGGTTTGACCTGCGCTGCCAAACGTAACCGTTGGAGCGAAAAAGTTACCAGCGTATTGTGAGCCATAATTCGGGTGCACGCTGTGGTTCAGCAGCGGTGTGGAGTTCCCAATGCCATTCCCCACAAACCAAACATCCGTTGATTCGTATCCACCATGCCTTCTGAGGTATTCAAAAATGGTCGGATTCACCGGCCGCTGCTTAAGCCCCTGGGTGGTGACAGTGCTTCCTTGCACCAGTGAATTTAACCCACCGTAATGGCCGGCGCTCAAAGCCTGCACTTCGCGGAAAACTGTCCCTTGTTGATCCAATGGGGTGGAAAGGATGGACGGAATGGGGGTGTTTCCGTTGGAGCCTGTGCCAAATACAATTTTTGCAACGGGCGATTCTCCCGTTAGCATATTGAACAAAATATTCCCGGGGTACGGTTCTCCTTGGCTGTCTTCCGCATACCGCTGAAGGATGCTCTCTTGCTGCCGAACGCCTCCAGCAAATGCGACCATGACAACGTGCTCGCTCGACCGCATGCCGGTAGGTGCGAAAAGTCGGCCGCTAGGGAGGATGTATGGAGCTGCCGCCAGTCCAGCTGCACCCAGTCCGGCTTTCTTCAGAAACGACCTTCGGTTGATGGCGTTGGACCCTGGTTGATCTGTTGAATTTGCCATCTTAGTAATATTGGTATTCTTCCGATAAGCCAAAGGCGAGGTAAACCAATTCAGGGGTCAGGTCGGGTGTGTCTTGGATGAAATTCCTCAAAAACGTGCGCTCCGCGGTGGAAGGCGGACGAACAAAGAATCGGATGTACGTTTCTTCGATGAAGGCATCGGGATTGGCCTGCATGCTCGCCACACTGGGCAGCACGACGCCTTCTTCATTGAAGAAATTGCTCAACAGAACTTCCCGAGCAATGTCCTGGTCACCGATGGACTCGAAGACCTCTGCGATGTCAAATTGGTCGTTTGCAGGCAATCCTGTTTGGAACAAATTCGTGTAGACGATGGAAACCCATTGTTCCGAACTCTTCAAGCGATCTTTCCCTGCGCTGGCCGCTTCCACCCCATAGTCCTCCAAGACGTAATGCGCCTCTGCAGGTCGTTCACAGCCCCAAACAAGCAGGGATATCACGCCGATTGCCCAGCTGATGTTAGTCGAAACCTGCATATTCATCGGTGGTCATGATGGTGATGTACAAATTGCCTAAGTCCAAGTCATTTCCTAACGCCTCAATGCCCTCGAGGACTTCGGCATCCGATGGCTCGCGGCTCAAGAGGGTCCGATGCGCCCATCGCACAGTGCCTTCTGTCCATTCAGGGTTGTCAGTCAATGCACTTAAGTAACTCCGTTTGTCCGTAATCGGTTGCCCCATCAAGCTCCCAGCGAGGTTAGATTCGATGACCGGGTAAGCAGCTTCAAACTCAGCAGAGGTCGGATACCGTTGATAATAATCATCAAACGTGGCGTTGATGAAGTTGAAGGAATTCATGTTGATTTCATCGTACACCGAGTTGTAGGCCAATCGCCAGGTAGCCACTCGCAGCGTTATGACGGTATCCCTTAGTTCAGTCCGTATGTTGAGAACATGCTCCAGGCGCTGAGCTCGCTCCTTGTTGAGCGCATAGCCCAACAAATCTCCACCCAGGGAATCGTTGTAAGCGGCAAAGAGAAAGATGCCGCGTCGCTGGGAAATGATGGCGTCGGAAGCCCCTTCGATGAACCGAGCCTTCAAGTCGGAATAGACTTTTTCGAAATAAGCTCCACGGAAGGTCGTGCCCATGGTTGGGCTTGTGCCGTTCACAAGAGAATCCAGTAACGTTCGTCGGGCATCGGTATGCAATTCGTTTTCCTCCAGAAGGAACACGCCAGCATCCATCTCTTCATCTGTTGGTTCACGACCGATTGCATCGATGTAGGCTCGGTTGACGTAGTTGCTGACCAGAACCGTTGGGATGCCCGTATACAGGGGGATGGGGTTGTCCTCAAAAGTGAAAACCTCCGGCTTGCACCCTTGGAATCCAACAACAAGGCACAGAGCCAAGCAACTGAATATGAGCCGATTCAACATCGGAGGTAATTTAGTCAATCCTTCGATTGCCGCAACTACTGATTCAAAAGTTTTGCGGAATCCCTGAGTTGGGAGTTAGAGAAGCTTCTCAATGATGGACTCGACGCTGAATCCCTCTGCTTCCGCTTTGTAATTGCGCACAATGCGATGCCGGAGGATGGGCGTAGCCACCGCTCGGACATCCTCGATGTCCGGGCTAAACTTTCCGTTCAACGCCGCATTCACCTTGGCGCCTATGACCAAGTACTGAGAAGCCCTTGGTCCCGCGCCCCAGGACAGGAAGCGATTCACGTCCTCAGTGGCCCGCTCGCGGCCGGGGCGGGTTTTCGCGACCAAAGCCACCGCATATTCCAGGACATTTTCCGCTACGGGCATGCGGCGAATGAGCTGCTGAAAAAAGGCAATTTCCTCACCAGAGATGACGGGCTTAACAGTGGACACCGCATCGGCCGTGGTGGTTCGCACGACATGCAATTCCTCCTCGTAAGAAGGGTAATCCACCCACGTGTTGAACATGAAGCGGTCCAACTGAGCTTCCGGAAGCGGGTAAGTACCTTCCTGTTCGATGGGGTTTTGAGTGGCGAGTACAAAGAACGGTGCAGGAAGGGTGTAGGTTGTGCCGGCGGCGGTCACTTTTCTCTCCTGCATGGCTTCCAACAAGGCCGATTGCGTCTTGGGCGGTGTTCGATTGATTTCATCGGCCAACACGATGTTGGAAAACAACGGGCCTTTCACAAACTTGAATTGACGGCTTTCATCCAAGATTTCTGATCCAACGATGTCGCTTGGCATCAAATCCGGGGTGAACTGGATCCGATTAAATTCCAATCCGAGCGCTTGGGCAATTGTATTCACCAACAGGGTTTTTGCCAAACCAGGAACACCGACAAGCAGCACGTGGCCATTGGCGAAAATGGCGGTCACCACTTCGCGGATGACCTGTTCCTGACCAACCATTACTTTGCCCACTTCTGCGAGCAGCTCCTGATGCTTAGATTGCAACGCGAGCAGCGCCTCCTTGTCCGATGCGTAATTCATGGCTTCAAATTTAGCGAGTAAGCGGTTTGGATGGATGTTGAATGCCTTTCTCGGATTCTTGAGAGAAAGCTGTCATTCTGTGGCTGTGATTCCACGCCAATCCTGGTCTGTGGGGCAGGTGGCATATGGAGGGTCAATCCGGATGTAGGTCTCGTTGATGTGATCGCTCAACCACGTATTCATTTTTTCTGCGCGCAGCTGATTTTCAACTTGCATTTGAAACAGAGCAAAATCATCTCGGGGGTTGGCCCGGTGAGCCATATACCTTCGGTCCATTCTGAACATCGCCCAATAACCGTTTTCATCCTCGTCGACCAACTCCACAGGAATGGACCATGCCCCTTCTTCGAGGTTGTCGAGGAGGAAGAAGATGTTCGGGTCGAGCTCGTCGCTACCGAATCGGGTCGAACCATCCCGAGGATTCACCACCTGACCGCGTTGGTTCTTCGAGTTTTCACGGGTGGAGAACCGTTGTGCAGCCTCCGAAAAATCCCAAATTCCACGGTCCAACTGTTCTGCGAGGCTGTCCATTTCAGTTTGCAGTGCACTCAACGCCAAGGGATCCACTTTCGCTGACATCAAAACGTGGCAGGCACTGAACAACTCCCCCCTTCGATCCGTCGGTTTCACGAAGTGAAATCCAAAATCAGACGAAAATACCGAGGACAATTCGCCGAGGGGGGTATCGAATACAGCGGCCTCAAATTCAGGAACGAATTGCCCCCGTTGAATGTCTGTGTAGCACCCGCCTTTGTACTTGGAACCAGGATCTTCTGAATAGCGCATAGCCGCTAACGTCATGGAGACTTTGCCCTGCTCCACTAGGGTGCGAATGGCGTCGAGGGTGCTCCTGGTAGCAGAACGCTGCAATTCAGTGATTGCCGGTTGCATGATGATTTCGCTGTAGCTCAAGGCTTCAGGAATCAAGGGCAGGCTGTCTTCGGGAGTTTCGGCATAGGCTTGTTGAACTTCTGCAGGGGTTGCTCGGACTTGTTGATCAATGGTCCCTTGCATGCGCGAGGCCATCAATTGCTCTTTCATGGGCTCTGCGAACTCCGCTTTCCATTGGCTTACGCTCTGGCCATACTCACTTTCGAAAGCTTCGATGCTACCGAACATTTGGATGTAGTAGGCCAAACGCCGTTCGATCTCATCCAACACTTCACCTTCTGTGATTTCAATGCTGTCCAACTTAGCGTTGTGCAGCAGCAGTTTTTGGAAGAGGAGGTCTTCCATCATCCGGCATTCGGACTCGCGGTTGACTTCCATGCCTTGCGCCCGGGCATTGAATGCCTGCGCTTCTATGTCAGATTGAAGTACAAATTCATCTCCCACGACGGCCACGACGGCATCTAATACTTGAAATTCCAGGCTATCCAGGTGGGCTCGGGCACTCATAAAAGAGGCCAACGCACAAATCACCAGGGCGATTTTTATGTGCAAGCTGGGGGGGGTACAATCCTTCACGGTTCGAAGATACTGCGTCACTGCGGGATGAGGGTGCTAATTAAGGCAAAGGTGGTTCCAATCGGAGGATGGCACCTTCGGTGTGCGCTTTTTCGAGCAATCGATCTTGCAAATTGGCCAGCAACTGGGTCCTTCTGGCATGCAGAATGAGCTCCTCAATTCGTTCTTGAACCACTTCAAAAGGCGCTGGGGCGCCTTTGAGTGAATGTTCCAGGAATTGGAGCCAGTAAATTCGATCATCTTGTTCAAAGGCTATGAGCCGCCTATCGGCAATTTGACGCTCTGGGCGGTACAACTGCAAGGGGACCTCCCGAAGGAGTTCATCGAGCATCCACCAGATTTCAGGGTCAATGCTATACGCGGCGCCGTTTTCAACGCACCAAGTTTCCAGTGGTGCCGCTAGGAGGCTGTCGGATGACGTGAACAGCACGCGTGCTTTGTCCAGCTTTCTGCCATCGTTTGGAAGGTGCAGGAATTTCGCACGAACCACGTAATCATTCAGGGGAAAAAGGTCCGGTTGGGCATCATAAAATGCACGGGCCTCCGCCTCTGTTACCCGGTCGTTCAGCCTCTCTGCAACATACCGCTCTTCATAATGGTGCTGAATGAGCGCGTTGCGATAGGCTTCAAGCTCTTCCGTAAAATCCAATTCTGAAGCGTCCAATTCGAGCTCCGCTTGGTGCATGATGACCTGTTCGCGCAACCACCCTTCGAGGATTCGAGATGCCAAGGCGATGCTGTCCTCGGCTTCGAGGCCATCTGGAATTTGGCTTTCAAGCGATTCCCAAGTCAACGTGCGGTCAAAGGCCTGCGCAGCGATTGGAGCTTCACGCGCATCCTCTTCTGACCAGGGACCACAGCCCATGATTAAAATGGACGCGAACAAGCAAAGGAAGAGGGCTTTCACTGCTTAATCCGCGAGGGAGTGCAAAACGTCCAGGTCAATGTCGATGGCGTATTTGGCTCGCAACTCAGTGATCCAGTTCGATTCAAGGTGGTCTTGGTAAGCAGCAATAGCGGCTCCTCGACAATCAGCCAAGGCCTTAGGCTCCGCTGCGCGCACCTCCTTGACATGGATAAGTACCACTGCACCATCCCCCGCCGGAAATTCGAGAACCACGGTTTCTCCGGTGAGCTCAGCAAAGGCCATGTCTGCCCAGTGGTTTTCTCCTTCCTCAAACGTGCCAGTTTCAATCCGCAAGGCCAATGGACTTGATTCGTTGCATGCGAGCCGGAGCTCCTCCAATTCCTCGGGGCTTACCCGATTCTTCTTCAGGGCCTTTCGTACGGCCTTGACTGTGGTTTCATCGGCACATGTGAACGTTTGGATGCTTAATCGCTGGCCCCACATAAACAAATCCGAATGCTGCTCATGGAACGCCTCTAACCCTGCGGTATCGCGAACGGCTTTCGACCAAACTTCATTGTCAGTCAGTTCAAACAGCAAAATGCCATCGTGGTATTCATCCACCAGGAGACGGAAGTCGTTGTGTTTCATCTCCAATTGGGTGTCTTCAAAATCCAAGAGAAGGGCAGTAGACCAATTCTTAAATTCACTCTGAATCACTGCGGAGGGGCCGGATCCCGCATTTCGGATTTTTGTGCCATTCAAGTAATCAATGAAATCTCCCACACGGTAGGTGTTGTTCGCAAATTCCACCAATACTTGGTTGTCACGGCTGGTAGACTTCATGGGGTGTCCTTCGAAGAAGACACTGTCCACGCGGGCAGCAGCGCGAATCAACTGCTTCAGTTCGTTTTCATCTGAACGGTAGGCATAGGAAGCTTTGAGTTTGGTCAAGAAGGACGCTTGGGTTTTTTGGGCCCGGGTATCCCGGCTGATTTTCTTCTCCAATTCGCGTTCTGATTCTTCGAAAGTGGCCAGTCCGCGCGCTTCTAGGCGCTTGATGATGTGCCACCCGTATTCGGTTCTGAAAGGTGCAGAGATGGCACCATCCGACTGCAGCGCAAACGCTACATCCTCGAATTCTTCCACCATTTTTCCTGTGCCAAACCAAGGGAGTTCTCCGCCTTTTCCGGACGAAGAGACATCTTCGCTGTACTTCATCGCCATTTCAGTCCAATCCGCACCTTCTTCCAGCATTCGGTGAATTTCGTCCATCCTCCTCCGTGCCTGGACCACTGCACCCGCATCTTGGTCATCCGGAGTGCGGATCATGATGTGGGCAACGTGGACTTCGCCGCGGGCTTCTCGGCGATCCGTTACTTCGAGGATGTGGTATCCATATCGGGTGCGCACAATTTCGCTGATTTCGCCTACCGGTGTGGAATAGGCTGCGGACTCGAACGGGTAGACCATTTGAAAGGCCGTAAACCAGCCCAAATCCCCGCCGTTGTTCGCGGCACTTGGGTCATCCGACCCGCCTTTTGAACGCGCCAAAGACCCGAAATCGGCTCCATCGATGACTTGTTGGCGCATGGCACTGATTCTGCGGTGCGCCTTCAACGTATCTGCAGGAGTAGCGTCTTCGGGGCAATTCACGAGGATGTGTTTGGCCCTGACCTCTATTTGCCGGCGATCGAATGCTTCCTTGACCAGCTCGTCCAATACTTCTGTATCGGTGAGATAGGGGCGAGCGAGTTGCTTTCTGTAACCCGCTAGTTCGCGTTGAAAAGTGGCCGAGGTGTCCATGCCTAACGCTTCCGCCTCCAATACTTTCAACTTAAAGTTGATGTAAAGCTCAAGATATTCTGATGGAGTTTTAGGATCTATGTCTCTTCCAACATTTTTATTTTTATTGTAAACAGCTAAAAAATCTTCAGATGTTACAACTTCATTTCCTAAAGTAATAAGGGTGTCGTTTTGAGCAAAGCTAAACACCGAAATCTGAACGAATAAGAA
>DAISXU010000061.1:0-13258 GCA_036825655.1 Flavobacteriales bacterium
ATCCGCGCTTCACGGACTGATCGCAACGGGGGGTGCAACGTTTTTTTTTGAGAAGAGGTCTACTTATTGAATCAGGCGCCCCTGCCTGGTGGATGAACCTTTTCGACGATGAACCCAATCTTCCGTTTTTGTTCGTTTGCGGCTGCCTTGCTGGTTGCACCTTTTGTTTCAGGCCAAATCTGTTACGAGTCAACAATGGTGTTCGACAGCTACCTCGAAGCGGGTGGGCCGGAGGTGGTTTGGGCCGAATTGACCAATGCCGATGGGGGAGTCATTTTGGGCCAGATGGCCATTGAATTGAATGGAGAGTCCAACACCTGGCAAGAGACCTTTTGTTTGTATCCTGGATGCTATGAGTGGGCCATTCAGGCTGAGGTGCCGCTGAATCCTGAGAATTTTGAAGTGACCTGGTCGGCCTTTGGTTCGAACCAAGGGGTGGATGTGGTGTTCGGAGACGCGACGGTTTGGTATTCCTTCTGCGTCCTGCCTGATGCGATGGAGGATTGCCCTGAATCTATTGACTACGCTGCAGTTGAGGGGTGCGTGGGCACATTTGAAATTGGCAGTTTTGTGGAAGGCGAATCGGTGGTTTGGGATTTTGGTGATGGCACCGAGGCCATGGAAGGAGGGCATTTTGCGCAGCATGAATTTCTGGCCAATGGAGTTTATCCGGTGACCGCTTGGTACACCTCTTCATCTTGCCCAGACGGTGTATGGCTCGAGGCGATTGTTGAGGTGGTGGGCTGCTCGACCGAAGGCTGCTCGATTGAAGTGGAAGTTTCGCCCTTGGAATGCGGTCTGTTTGTGGCTCACGCTTACGGGGTGCCAGAAGGAGCGACCGTGGAATGGGTGATCAATGGTGTGGCTGAGAACCCAGGGGTGGAGACGGTTTTTGATTTGCCCATGCCAGAGGAGGGGGTCTTATGCTATGAGGCAACGGCTACGGTGCTTGGTGGGGGATGCGAAGCCATCGCCTTCACCGAGTTCTGTGTGGAGCCGTGCGGTGGTGGGGGGTCAGATTGCCCGGAGTCCATTGAATACGCTGCAATGGACGGCTGTTTGGGCACTTTTGAAATCACCAGTTTTGTCGAAGGCGAATCGGTGATTTGGTACTTTGATGATGGGACAGAAACGTTGGGCGGCCATTTCATTCAACATGAATTCCCCAGCAGCGGTTGGTATGGGGTAACGGCTTGGTACACGTCTTCACTTTGTCCAGAGGGTGTTCAGTTGGTGGATACCGTTGAGGTGGTTGGATGTGGAGAGTGTGTTTTCGAATCGAATGCGAATTACTTGGATTGTGGCATCTACCAGCTCAACGCCAGTGGGCTACCTGAGGGGGTGGTTCCAGCATGGTACATTGACGGGGAATTCGTCGGTTCTGGGATGCAAATCCTTGTGGACGGCTTAGCCCCAACAGAAGGTGTGGTATGCCATGCCGTTACAAGCTATGCACAAACCGAAACCTGTTGGGCCGGGTCCAGCTTCGAACTTTGCACGGAGCCTTGCGGAGTTGAATGCGCCATAGAAATTGCTGCCTCAAGCGAAGATGGAATGTGGTGGACGTTTGTCGCCACAGGCCCTGAGGAAGGGGAGGCGTTGGATTGGTTCATTGATGGGAACTTCATTGAGACCAACGAAACGGGTCAATTTCAGGCGGGATTTGATTTCAATCCATACTGGGAAGTTTGTGTGAGCTATGCTTCAGGTCCGTGTGAAGGCCAATCAGAAGCTTGCTACAACAACATGGAAGGCGACGGCTGCCCGAATGGCTTGTCTGTCGAGGCCTTGGAAGGATGTGCTTTCATGGTCAGCATCGGCAACGGTGAACCCAACGCGATGGCTTCTTGGATCGTAGACGGCAATTACTTGGAGTCCACGGAGTTGGATTTGACCCTCGAGTTTCCGGATGGTGGTGCGCACACGGTGGTTGCTTATTACGTAAGTTCTACATGCCCGGGAGAAACCTATACCGTAACACTTGATGCATCGGCATGCAGTGAAACCGATTGCGCCGTCGAAGTGGTGGTGGAGGAGCTATCGGAGGGCGTTTATTTGTTCACTGCCCTTGCTGCGGATGGGTCAATTTACACCGGCCCAACTGGTTGGTGGCTCGGGGGGGCGACGATGGAAGGCAATCCAGTGGCTTACACTTGGCTCGATGAGCTCCCTGATTTGGTCGAAGTGTGCGCCTCCTTTTCACCCTGGGAAGGGTGCCCAGAGTCGAGCGAACTCTGCACCGTGATGGAGCCCGTCGCACCAGGTTGCGAGGAAGTTTCATTCACCATCAGTGTAGACATTGCCGATCAAGTGGAGGGGGCGTTGCCGTGGTGGTTGGTGGCTGAAATTGCAGGTGTTGAATTGGGTGGGGTCGAAATGGAAGGAATTTGGTCCTGGAACTTAGAGGGGACTTTGGAATTCACGTTGTGCCTTCCTCCGGCTTGCTTTGATTTGATGTTGGACTGGTCGTCCTGGCTGTTCAATCCAGAATTGGCGGACTTGTGGTCCATTGAGGTGCTCATTAGCGAACTCGGCACGTGGGACTACTCAGGTGTCGGGGAGGAAGAGGCGCTATTGGCATTTGGTATGCTCGAAGGCTGCCTGCCCACGGGACCCACCAACTCAGGCGCAGTGAATACCGATGCCCAACCTTTGAACGCCTTCCCCAACCCCTCCAGCGATCAAGTGAATTGGTCCTGGAGTGGCGCGAATTCACCTGAAATCCAAATTTTCAATGGCTTTGGAAAATTGATGTGGGTCGGTAAGAGCAGCCGAATTGATGCATCGAGTTGGCCAGAGGGCGTCTACTTCATCCAAGGCACCGACGCGAATGGAAGGCAACGGAGTGGGCAGTTTGTAGTCGCTCATTGATTGGGAAACAACGTCGGTAAATTCAAAGCGTTCCTTCCCATGGCCTTTGTAACTTCGCGTCCAAATGCCTCAGGGCAACACACATTTGGAAGCGAACGCATGGAGTACAAAAAACTGAACGTCATTACGGGTTGGGCTGTTTGGGCCGTCGCCACAATCGTTTACTTGCTTACGATTGAACCCACTGCTAGTTTTTGGGATTGCGGAGAGTTCATTGCGTCTGCTTACAAGCTCGAAGTTGGTCACCCACCGGGTGCTCCGTTCTTCATGCTGCTCTCGCGCTTCCTCATGTTGTTCAGCCCGTCTAACCCAGCCCTGGCTGCGAACGCCCTTTCGGCATTGAGCAGTTCGTTTACGATTTTGTTCCTCTTTTGGACCATTACGCACATGGCGAAGAAATTGGCCCTGCGTGCAGGAGAACTGACTTCGGGAGCCACCCTTGCCGTTTTGGGTTCAGGTGCTGTTGGTGCTTTGGCTTACACGTTCAGCGATTCATTTTGGTTCAGTGCCGTGGAAGGGGAGGTCTATGCGCTATCCAGCCTCTTTACCGCGTTGGTTTTCTGGGCCATGTTGAAATGGGAAAACGTCGCCGATGAACCCGGCGCCAATCGCTGGATCATTGCCATTGCATACCTCATGGGTTTGTCCATTGGGGTTCACCTTCTCAATTTGCTGGCGATCCCAGCTATTGCATTGGTTTACTACTTCCGGCGATTTGCCTTTTCTTGGAAGGGCCTGCTGACCACGGGAGTAATTTCTATGGCCATTTTGGGCTTCATTCAAGAAGGACTGATCAAGGGAGCTGTTCAACTTGCGGGTTCCTTTGAACTGTTTTTTGTAAACAACCTGGGATTTGCGTTCAATTCCGGAGTTGCCGTGTATGCCTTGGTCTTGATTGCAGCCATTGCGGGGCTTTTGATTTTCACTTACAAGAAGGGATGGCCCTTG
Source organism: Flavobacteriales bacterium (assembly GCA_036825655.1). GTDB lineage: Bacteria > Bacteroidota > Bacteroidia > Flavobacteriales_D > Sanyastnellaceae > JALQTD01. Next base: position 3,820 of record DAISXU010000061.1, read on the forward strand.
GCAAACACTTTTGTTTTGGCCTTCACCATGGTGCTGATTGGATACTCAACATTTGCTGTGATTGTTGTTCGTTCTGCAGCGAATCCGCCGATGGATGAAAACAATCCAGAGAACCTGTTCGCATTGCTCTCTTACCTCAGCAGGGAGCAATATGGCGATCGCCCTCTGTTGCATGGTGAATATTGGGGCTCACCTACGGATGCAGAACAGCCATACCAAGACGGCAAGCCTGCCTGGGTGAAGAGCTTCAGTGTATACGAAATGAAGGGGGTGAGGAATGAACGAATTGCATCATTCCGGGATGAAGCGGCAGCAGATCGGTACATGGAGGGACTGCAAGGAACACGGTACAGTTTGGTGGAGGAATACGTGGATAGCGGGGAAAAAAGAGGCACTGTCCCCAACTATGACGCTGCATACACGATGTGGTTTCCGCGGATGTATTCTTCTACAGCTATGCACAAGCGGGCTTACATGGAGTGGTCGAATTACAAGGGGTACAACGAACAAGTTTTGTTGAGCAGCCCCTTGATGCAAGGAGGACTTTCACCCGCCCAAATGGAAGCGCACTTGAACAATGAGGTGCTTGTTCAAGATTACACGACGGTTGAACTCACGCGCATTATGAATGGCCTCTTCAAGGAGAATGGGGCGAATTTCTCAAGTGACTTCAAAGTGAACGGCCCACGTGAAATTTTGGTGAGGGACCCCGAATCGGGTCAAATGAACATCGTTGCTCCGCTTGACAATGCCGGCATTCGAGGGCAATTGGCTAACATGATGGTGAGTTCCTTGCAAGGGGCAATGGGTCGAGGTAGGGATTGGGTTGCGGCGAAGGAGCAAGAAGTAGCTGAGCTCGATGGGTTGGTGCGACAAGCCATTGCGCGAGCAAACCGCTCCGGCAACCCGGAAGACCAACGTTTGGCTCAACGGTACATGAACATGAAGGATGCAGCCCACAAGGCGTTGATCCCCTCCATGAGTGAGAACTTGCAGTTTTTCTCGAGCTACCAGATAGGTTGGATGTACCTGCGTTATTTCATGTGGAATTTTGCAGGAAAGCAGAATGACATTCAAGGGCATGGAGACATCCTCGATGGAAACTGGTTGAGTGGAATTGACACCATCGACCAAGAACGCCTGGGAAGCCGTGAGTCGTTGACGCAGGAAATGCTCGAGAACAAGGGTTTCAACAAGTATTTCTATTTGCCACTCATCTTGGGCTTGTTGGGGCTCATTTTCCAAATGTTGCGTGATCCGCGCCAATCGCTCATTGTGGGGTTGTTATTCATCTTAACGGGGTTGGCCATTGTGGTATACCTCAATCAGAATCCTTTCCAGCCTCGCGAACGAGATTACGCTTACGTTGGTTCTTTTTATGCCTTCGCCATTTGGATCGGATTGGGTGTAATGGCTCTTTTTGAAGCTACAAGGTCGTTGACTTGGCTGGAGTGGGGAAAATTGTCAGGCGCGACCCTCGGTGCTGGTGGCGTGTTATTCGCAGTAGAAATGGCTGGAGGCCAAGGCCATGCATTGAGCTACAGCGTTCTGTTCATTGCAGCCATTGCCTCCTTCTCGCTAGCGATCGGAGCGTTGCTTAGGCCGACAGGTGTAAGTGCACCAGTGAGGGCGGGCATAGTGGTTGCCATGGGCATGATGATTCCGCTGGTTATGGGTGCAGAAGGCTGGGATGATCACAGCCGCGCACGCCGCAGGACGGGTGTGGACTTTGCGAAAAACTACCTCAATTCATTGGCTCCCAATGCCATTTTGTTTACCAACGGCGACAACGATACATTCCCGCTGTGGTATGCACAAGAAGTGGAGGGCATCCGCACAGATGTCAGAGTGTGCAACTTGAGTTTGCTTAACACGGATTGGTACGTTGACCAAATGAAGAGGGCTGCCTATGAGAGCCGTCCGTTGCCCATTGCAATGGGTGAGGAAAGCTACCGTCAAGGAACGCGCGACATCGTCTTGTTGGATGCCCCGGCGAACCCGAATGACCCTTACGTCGATTTGGATCAGGCCATGCGGGTAGCGTTGGATGACTCGAAAGCGCGCGATTACGGTGCAGGCAAGCGGTACCAGTTTTTGCCTTCAAACAGCTTCTCGTTGCCCGTGGATTCGGAGGTGATTGCTCAGGCTGATTGGCTCACTGATTCAGAAAAGAATGAAGTTGTGGATGCCTTGGAATGGACAATTGTGGATGGCAAGGACAACCCAAAATCGTACATCTTAAAGAACCAGTTTGCCGTTTTGGAAATGCTGCGTCAAAACAATTGGGAACGCCCGATTTACTTTGCGGTTACGACCGGCCCCGACAGTTACATGGGCCTTCAAGACTATTTCCGACTGGAAGGTTTGGCTTACCGATTGGTCCCCATTCAATACCCAAAACCATCGGACCCGAACAAATTGGGAGGCGTAGGCGTGGAGTTGATGTTTGATAACGTCATGGACGGATGGGAATGGGGGAACATGGATGACGTTGAAAATGGCATCTACATGGATGAGAATAACCGCAGGATGGTGACGAACCTTCGCATTCAGATGGCCAACTTGGCCGATGCTTTGATGGAAGACGGCGATGGGTCTCGTGCGCTTGAGGTGTTGGAGCGGTTGTTGGAGAAAACGCCGCAGGAAAACGTACCGTTTACGAGGGTCATGCTGCCGATTCAAGAGCAGTTCATAGAATTGGCGAGTGATGACAGCTTGCGATCCAGGGGATTTGCGAGCCTTACACCAGATGAATTGAGCCTGGCACAAGATCGCGCTTTGTGGTTGACAGAAGAGCTGATGCGCCAGCAAGAGGAGCAAGTTGCGTACTTCGTGTCGCTGAACGAAAAGGAATTCAATGCCATGAATACCGAGCGGCGGCTGGCATTGCAGGTGGCTGAACGCCTTGTGGCTGTGATCGAGTTCTATGATGCGGATTCAGAGATGGCGCTCACTTTCCGGTCGAGAATTGATTCCATGGAATCCATGCTTGCGGATCGCAAGCGAGAGTTCATCGACCTGGGCACGGTAGAGTTCTGATGAGTTTGAGTTCCCAGGTGAAAGTGAGGCTGGCGATTTTGGCCTCTGGGTCGGGGTCGAATGCCGAGTGCATCATGCGGCATTTTCATAAGCACCCCACAGTGGAGGTGGTTTGGGTTGGAAGCAATCGCAAAAGTGCCGGCGTCTTGGATCGTGCAGCAGCTTGGGATGTTCCTGCTTCTGCATTCAATCGCGAAGCATGTGATGATGGCACGTTGCTGGGCGAACTCAATTCCAGGAAAGTCGATTGGGTCGCACTTGCTGGGTTCTTGTTGCAAATTCCTGCAGATGTGGTCGGGGCTTTTCCCGACCGAATCGTTAACATACATCCTGCGTTGTTGCCTGATTTTGGGGGGAAGGGGATGTATGGAATGCACGTCCATCGCGCGGTGAGAGCCGCGGAACTCCTGCGGAGTGGAATGACCATCCATTGGGTCAATGCTGAATACGATGACGGTGCGGTTATTTTTCAAGCTGAAGTCGAATTGGAGGCGCATGACGATGCCGAAAAAATTGCGGAGCGCGTACTCGAATTGGAGCACCAATATTATGCTCCCGTGCTCGAAGGCTTGATGATCGGCTGGTCCGAACGATTGGCCGATGGTGCTATTAAACCAAATCGCTAAAGATGGGTGTGAATGGGGTTGGAATTTTGAATGCACCTTGGTCATGAACTGATGCATCAGGTGATTGCATATACGGACGGCGGTGCAAGCGGAAATCCAGGCCCAGGTGGCTTTGGGGTTGTTTTGATGAGCGGGAATCACCACAAAGAAATCAGCCGCGCTTACCGATTGACGACGAACAACAGGATGGAATTGCTTGGCGTCATCGTCGCGTTGGAGTCATTGCGTCATCCTGGAACTCACATTGCCTTTCACTCGGATTCCAAGTACGTTGTGGATGCGGTAACCAAAGGATGGTTGACTTCTTGGGTTAAAAAGGGATTCAAGGACAAAAAGAATCCCGATTTGTGGAAGAGGTACTTGCAAGCGGCCCAGGCACATGTGGTCACCTTCCAATGGGTAAAAGGACATGCTGGAGATCGATGGAACGAGCGGGCGGACCAGTTGGCGGTGATGGCCTACAAGGAGGGAGTATTGGAGGTGGACGAGGGGTATGAACGTTCAGTCGGCTCAAGAAAATAACCAAGGAGCCCCCATCCTCACGTATCTTTGCGCCCGAATCAAATCCTGAAACGATGCGGACGGATCAATACGCTGGACACGACTATTACCTCTTGGATGAATGGCTCACAGAGGAGCACAAACTCATCCGCGACACCGCACGCGCATGGGTGAAGAAAGAAGTAAGCCCCATCATTGAAGAAGCAGCTGAAACGTGCGTCTTCCCGCAGCATTTGCTCCCAGGCTTGGGTGAAATTGGTGCATTTGGGCCGTACATCCCAGAGGAATATGGGGGTGCAGCTTTGGACCAAATTTCTTACGGACTCATCATGCAAGAATTGGAGCGCTGTGACAGTGGCTTGCGATCCACGGCCTCCGTGCAGAGTTCATTGGTGATGTACCCCATTTGGAAATATGGATCCGAAGAGCAACGGAAGAAGTTTCTTCCCAAGTTGGCAACGGGGGAGTGGATGGGTTGCTTTGGGCTGACAGAGCCTGACCATGGTTCGAATCCCGGTGGGATGACCACCAACTTCAAAGAGGACGGGGATCACGTGATCTTGAACGGAGCAAAAATGTGGATTTCCAATGCCCCATTTGCGCAATTGGCTGTTGTTTGGGCGAAAAACGAAGAAGGCCGCATCAAAGGAATCATCGTTGAGCGAGGAATGGAAGGGTTTTCAACGCCTACCATGAAAGGGAAATGGAGTTTGCGGGCATCCGATACCGGCGAGTTGATTTTTGATAACGTTCGCGTTCCCAAGGCCAACATCCTTCCTGGGCGCGATGGGTTGGGCGCACCATTGGGTTGTTTGGATTCTGCGCGTTATGGAATCGCCTGGGGAGCCATCGGAGCCGCTCTGGATTGCTACGATGTGGCGCTTCGTTACTCGAAGGAACGCCAGCAATTCGATCGGCCCATTGGAGGATTTCAATTGCAGCAAAAGAAACTGGCCGAAATGATCACTGAGATCACAAAAGCACAATTGCTCACCTACCGATTGGGAACCTTGAGAAACGAAGGGCGAGCCTCTTCTGCCCAAATCTCAATGGCCAAGCGAAACAACGTAGAAATGGCCTTGAATGTAGCCCGCGAAGCGCGACAAATGCTGGGTGGAATGGGCATCACGGGAGAGTACCCCATCATGCGTCACATGATGAATTTGGAATCAGTTGTAACGTATGAGGGCACCCACGACATTCACCTTTTGATCACAGGCTTGGACGTGACCGGGTTGAATGCATTCACTTGATAATGTGCGTATCTTCCTAAAACCCATGGAATCAGAGGCTGACCGAACGTAACTTTGACGCTCACAACTGCGTTATGTTTGCTATGGAAACTTCTCTCAACTATCGGTTGATCGTGAAAGCCTTGTTGGGCTTTTTGGTTTTGATTGCGCTTTCGGGAACTTCTTCCGCACAAGGCCGTGCTTTTGGATTTTCTCTTGGTACATCCCATTACATCGGCGATTTGGGAGGGTCTAAAGCGCTTGCACCATGGAAGGCCACCGACTTTGAGAGCACGCGCATCGCCATCAGTTCGTTTGTTGAGTGGCCTTTGGAAGGGAAATTTCAACTCCATGCGAAAGCGTCATTCCTCCAACTCGCTGGGGATGATCAATATGGCGATGTTCCAAGCAACATCAGCCGCAATTTGCACTTTAGGAGTTCCGTTTGGGAGGCTCAACTCAGGGGACAATTCAACCTGTGGGATCAACCCCGGCATTGGAACCGGACGGCAGGTTCTCGCGGATATTTGTTTTTGGGAGTTGGGGCCTTCACCTACAATCCGAAGGCTAGGTTGCGGAACGATGCGAACGACGTGGTGAATCCAAAGTGGTATGCCCTGCGTGAATTGAATACAGAAGGCCAGGAATCTCCTTATGGTTTTGTTGCCTTGTCTCTTCCCATGGGTTTTGGATTCGATTGGAACATCTCAGGGGGCTGGCAAATTGGAATGGAGGTCAATTGGAGGTACACTTCAACGGATTACTTGGATGATGTTTCAAGCACTTATGGAAATCCTGATGACCTCTCCGAAATTGCAATGCTGTTGAGTTCGCAAGCGAATTTGTACAGCATTACCATCACCGGGGACGAAGGTGGAAGCCTTCAGGACCATGCCTTTTCTGAAACGGGTTTGACTCCACGTGGAAATCCGCTTTCGAGGGATGGTTTTGGCACCGTCCAAATCAACGTATCGCGACCAGACGCCTCGTTGCGCTCTCGCCCAGGCTCTTGGGTAGGCCGCTTCCGAAGAATGGGCTGGTTGAGGTAAGTCCTAAACCAATGAAAAGTCGTCGGCATCCCTGAGTACAGGGAATTTCTTTCGGTATTCCTTCAAAGCAATGGAGTTCCATTGAGCGCTGTACCATCCAGAATGCAAGGTCTCTGAGCTGGATCCAAAAGGATCAATGAGCGCACTGCGGCCGTTGTGAGCAATCCCATTTCCATCGTGGCCTAACCGGTTGGCTCCAATCATGAAGCACTGGTTTTCGATGGCCCTCGCCTTCAATAAAACAGCCCAAGCTTCGGAACGTACCTCTGGCCAGTTCGCTACGCAGATGATGCCGTCGAACGGGGATTGCTTAAGGTTTCTTGAAAATACAGGAAAACGGAGGTCATAGCAGGTTAAGAGCAGCAACTTCCACCCCATCCACTCCACCACCACCCGTTCCATTCCAGGGGCGTAATGCAGGTGCTCGTTGGCCAATGCAAAGGCGTGCCGCTTGTCATAATGGACGAAGCTGCCATCCGGTCGAACAGCATAATGCCGGTTTCGAAAAAGTGGTCCATCAGCGACGCACAGGCTACCGCAAACCAAGGCATTCGATTCACTCGCCCATCGTTTCATGGCTGCAAGGCCAATGCCATGAGTCGCATCTTCAGCCCATGCTTCGGGATTCATGGTAAAACCGGTAGACCACATTTCAGGAAGAACCATCAGGTTCATTCCCTCAGGCTTGGATGCCATCCAGCGGTCAACGGAGGCTATGTTCGCTTCGGGTTGCTCCCAGGCCAACTCCAGCTGAAGGCCACATGCGGTCAGCGAATCAATCATGCGCCGGCCAATTTCCTGAGCCGCTCAATGGCAAGGTCCAATGTCACGTCCTGTTTTGCAAAGCAGATCCGCACCCGTGTGGACTCGTTGCGCATGGGATGACTGGGGTCATAAAAGGAAGACAAGGGAATGGTTGCAATGCCGTCAGTTTGCTTGGTCCACTGGCGGACCATGTCCTGATCGCCTCGCTGCTCAAAGGCCTTGTAATCCAAAACTTGGAAGTAACCGCCTTCGGCAGGCGTAAAGGACCAGGCGGTATCCCGCAGCCCGTCGCACAGCCGATTACGCAGCAAGGTGTAGGACTCGGCAAGCTTGTCGAGGTGGGTTTGGCCTTCCCAATTCGAAAGGAACTCAAAAATGCCCTCTTGAATCGGAGCGCCGGTTGAAAAGACATCGTATTGATGAACTTTACGCACCTCGCTCATCAAGTCTCCCGGTCCCACAATCCATCCAATTTTCCAACCCGTCGCGTGAAGCACCTTTCCGAAAGAACCCGCAATGAGCGACCTCTGCGCCAATTGAGGGTGGTGGGCAGCACTGAGGGCCTCCCGACCATCATGTACAATGGGCCCATACACTTCGTCGCTCAAGACAATCGCGTCGCTTCCATCCAGGCATCGGTGCAATTCGTCCAAATCACGCCGAGTCCAAGTCACGCCTGTAGGGTTGTGCGGTGAATTGACAATCACCATGCGGGTGTGCCGGCTCAAAACGGTGCGAAGGCCGCTGAAATTTAGCGTGTAATTGGGCATTTGGCGTTCCAGCCGCCGAACAGTGCCCCCCGCTAGCCGGACAACCGGAGCATACAAATCGTACGCTGGTTCCATGATGATGACTTCATCTCCTTCACTCACCAAGGACATGATGGCCGCGAAAAGCAAGGAGGATGCGCCAGCGCCGATGGTGACTTCTTTCTCCACATGATAGGCCGTGCCAGTTTTCGCTGCGTAGTCGCTTGCAATCCACTCACGCAACCGAATGTTCCCAGCCATGGGAGCGTATTGATTGTGGCCATTTTCCATAGCCCGTGCCACCGCTCTCCGGAGGACGGAAGGTGGTTCCAGATCGGGAAAGCCTTGGGCCACATTCAATGCGCCGAACTGAGTTGCGAGCGCCGACATCTCGGTGAAAATGGTCGTGCCAACTTGGGGCAACTTCGATGCGGGCACAGTTCCAGGATGCTTCATGGATCAGCGGGTGATGGCCAATTTCGTGACGCCTGCAGACTTCCCTTTGGCATCCGTTACAAAGATGAGGTAGACACCGAATGGAGCGGGACTGCCGTCTTTCCCATTCCCGTCCCAAATGGCTCGTCCGCCTTCAGAATCGAGTGTCGCAATCCAACGACCGCCTACGTCCGTTACATGAACCGTAGACCCATATGCACAACCGTCGATGGTAATTGGACCTGTAAAGTCTGTTCGGACGGGGTTCGGAAATACCGTTAGTTCGTCGATTTCAGCAACAAAATTGGTGGCCTCCCCCGCCAAGCTTTCAAGCCCTTTTTCTGTTCCAAAAAACACTTCACCTGTGCGGTGGTTGATGGCGATGTCGTAAACATTGTTGCTTAGCAGGGGACTCGAATCGGTGGTGAAGTGCGCCACCAGGTCCAACCCATCCGCTTCGATGAGGTATGCGCCGCTGGATTGAGTTCCAATCCACTTGCGGTTACCGCCATCGATGCAAATGCTTGTCACCACCTCAGTCTCAAGCAGATATTGATTATTCCCGTCTTGCTGAATGAGGATGGCATTGGCCAAATCGCCATCAAATCCTGAATCGAAAATTGCAGAAGGCAAATACACCACCACCGGCCCGGTTTCTGTTCCCATCCATATTTCCCCATCCAAGTCCTCTTCCAAACAGATGATGTTGTTTGTGGGCAATCCAACAGATTCCTTGGTGAGAACCCTCCAATCATCGTCTGAAATGTCCCCCGGTGTTCCGGCGGGATCATACACCAAAACGCCACCCCCGCGGGGGATGACCGCCCAAATGTACCCGTTGCGTGCAGCGAGGACGTGCTCAAGGAATGCAGAACTTCCAAGCGCACCCTCTAAGTCCATGCTGACCCATTCACCTTCGCGGGTGTAAACGTGCAGGGGCTCAGTTGCAAAGGCATTGGTCACCCACAAATTTCCTTCCAAATCGAAGTCCAATCCACCTGCGCCGGTTCGGAGCGATCCTCCGAAGTTCGCGGCTTGAAGGG
>DAISXU010000062.1:0-13226 GCA_036825655.1 Flavobacteriales bacterium
TCCGAGCCTCTCAGATGTCGTGGCCTTGATGCTCACTTGACCGATGTCCACCCCCATGACACCCGATATGCATCGCCTCATGTCATCAATGAAAGGGAGCACTTTCGGGCGTTCGAGGCACAAGGTGCAGTCCAAATTCCCCAATTCCCAACCCGCCTCCGTTACGAGGTCGTAGGTCGCCAACAACAACTTCTTGCTGTCGATGCCTTTGAAGGCTGGATCAGTGTCCGGAAAGTGATAACCGATGTCTCTCAACGCCAAAGCTCCGAGCAGGGCATCGCAGATCACATGCAAAACAACATCAGCATCGCTGTGTCCGACAGCGCCTTTATGGTGCGGCACCTGAATCCCGCCCAACCACAACTCCTCTCCCTCTTTCAGTTGGTGGACATCGTATCCGTAACCAATCCTCATCATTCGTCGTTCCCGTTTGCGAGCTCTGAGAACTGCAGACGTAGCGTAAACCGCAAGGTGTTGGCCAATGGATTCTGTTGACGAGTGGAAATCAAATAGCTCAAATCAACGGTGAACACCGTGTACTTGATTCCAGCACCGAGGGTAATGAACTGGCGATTGCCCTTCGAGTAATGCTCATTGAAGAAGCCCGTCCGGAAGGCAAATACGCTGTTGTAATCGTATTCAATTCCGCCGCCCACGTTGTATTCCCTCAATTCCTCACGGAATATAGAACCACTCTCCACGATTCCTTCATCGTTCACTACTCCCGGGGCATCATAGAAACTCTGAACGATTGCCGTAGCTACACCAACATTGGGTTCGAAACCGCTCACAATTGTGGTGCCAGATTCCTGGTCATAAATTGGAGTAGTAGGAACCAACAATTTATTGGTGTCAGCAGTAAACGTTAGGCTGTTGTAATCATCGATGTAGGTTTGATACGCAAAACCCGTCTTCAAATTCATCGGCAAGAAATCGCGCTCAGCAGAATCCGTGTAGCCCATTTTGGCACCCACGTTGCTCACGCACATGCCCCAATTGAACACCCCATCCCTGCGCCCACCCTTTCCATTTTTCACGAAAGGATTGGTGTAGAAAACACCTACGTCCACAGCGACCGAGCGGCCTGGCTTGGAATTCGCACCCAAAATGTTCGTTCCTCCGGTCAGATTCGAATTGATGAACCGCCCAGTAATTCCTCCACTGAACTTCGATGTGAAGGCTTGAGAGAAGCCAACGTCCAAACTGAATTCAGCAGGTTGGAATTGCCGAATTGTGGTGCCGGTTTCATCCGTGAATGTGATGTCGCCTAGGGAAAAATAACGCAGCGCTCCTCCCCAAGCTTGTCGCTTGTTGATTTTCCGGACACCCGTTAAATAGGCGAGGTTCATGTCATCGACCAAGGCACGAAGCCAAGGAGCATAGCTCAAACTGAACTCGAAATCATTGTCCAGGAATGACATCTTTGCAGGATTCCAATGCAAACTGTTGCCATCTGCAGAGAGGGCAACACCCGCGTCACCAAGCGCTCCGGCGCGCGAATCCGGACCAATCATCAAGAAAGGGACTGCCGTGGTAATCGTATTCAATTGAACGATTTGGGTTCCTTCCCCTGGTGTCAGCTGACTCCAAGCAGATTGCACGCTCATCCCGATGAACATCAGGGTAAAAGCAGCGAAATTCAAAATACGTGTGCGCATGTTCAAAACTATGGGGAGCAAAGGTAACGATTCAAATCACGGACGTAAAACGACTATTCGTTCGGAATGTTGTGTAACCTGCCCAGAAGTTGTTTGCAGGGTGATACGGCAAACATACACCCCAGGTTTCACAGCCGAACCATCCGCATCATTCAAGTTCCATCTCAACGGTTCAAAACGGAATCCATGCGTTTCGAGGGACCATTCAGCAGCAAACACCTTTCTGCCCGTCATTTCCAAAACTTCCAAGGTGTAAACCGCAGGTTCGCAGGCTAAAGTATGCTCAAGGTCAAACCAAACCTCATCCGTTGTTGGGTTTGGGTACACCGTAACGACATTGAAAGCCGGCTCATCATCCGCTAGCACCTGAAATTCAACCCTTCCTGTGCCTTGGTTGTTTTGAACATCCCACAGAACGACTTGAATGTCATGGAAGCCAGGTTCCATTCCAGCCAGGGGATAAGTAATGGATCCACTAACGTAGGCATCCAAGTCGGAGGTATAATAGTCGTTTAAGGTCACAGCCCCAGCCCAGTCTCCATCGATCACAGCCTTCATTTGATGGCCAATTCCCGACCCAGCTGAGTTGATTCCCCCTGCATCAAATGCTCGGACGAACAACACGGGTTTAGCACCCGTGATCCCACCACTCACGAAGAGGGAGTCATTGATGTACACATCGACGTTAGGTGGGGTGAAATCTGGGATGTAATCGGCATTGACCCCGCCAATGAGCCAAGACTCAGAAGCACCATGCGCGTCCTTACCCGATTCCACGTCCAATGCATAGCAACTAACTCTTCCTGTCCCCCATGTGTAATCGATGTCCTTGGGGACCATGAATTCAAACTCAAATGTCCCGTTGGTAACGGATGATTCACCTTGATGAATAACATTCCGGAATACGCTGTAGGCGTATGGAGCTGATCCCCCATCGTTATTCAAGGTGGTGATGCTACTGCGCTTATCAAAAACGCGAACCGTGACTTGGCCGTTGAAACTGCTCAAAGTATCCCCATTGGCATCGGCGATGAAGCCACTGCCTTGAAAAAGTTCTAAGGCCCTGACAGAATCAGGCATCGAAGACAGGACCACTTCATACTGTGGATAGGCGAGTTTCATGGATGCATCACCCAGGAGCGTGAAATTCCGCTTGTTCGAAGTGTTCGAAACTTGCGGATCGTTTTTTGTAATCCGAGCAATGTCTCCGAGGCGCAAATCCTCGAACGCCTCATCTTCGAGCGCCACGTCATAAAAGGCGCGATTCAATTCTTGATTTGAGCTGCTAAAAACCACGCGAGTTGTCGTCAACATGCCAATGGCACCTCCGTTGGGATTGAGCACCATCAATTCACCCGCGCTCTCAACTTCGGGATCATCGAATCGAGCCAGTTCACAAGTCGCTGTCATGAACAATGGCATGCGGTAAGCATTGTCCCAGTCCCGAATCATCGTCGAGGTCAGCACCCTTTCATGGGCCCACCCTCGCTCTCCCCCATGGCCTATGTAGTTCACTATCAATGCGCCATCAGTCACTTTTCGATTGATGTCAGCTGCCGCATCGGGATACCGCTCTCCCCCGGGTGTGCTCAATTGTGGGTAAGCATCGAAGTAGATCTTCTCCACATCAAACTCCATGTGTTCATTGGCCAAGGAATTGGCATGCTCATCGCTGTTCATCATGTGCGACAATTCCGTGGGCGAACCGCTTCCATCCATGTCGTCACTCACTAAGCAGATCCGATTTCTCCATGCTCCTTTTTCAGGTTGATCTTCGTCGCCATTGCATGCATCGACCACCGGTGGGCCCTCGCCCGCATACCGCTCAAGTTTTTCCACAAACTCCATGGCTTCTTGAGCATTCGAACATGGTATCCTGCCCACGCCTATGGCCATCTTATCCGAAATGTCCTCACCCATCTCGGGCTCAAGGAAACCGAAGTAATCATCACTAACGTAACTGCTGGTCGGACCAAGGGAATTCTCAGATTGATACGTAATGATGTACGGAGAACTGGACAATCCTCCCCGGTTTGCAAACGTGCCATCCCCCATTAATTGGAGCATCCTCGGAGGATTCCCACCGGATTCCAAGGCCCGATCACGCAACATCATCATCAGCATCTTCAAAGCAGTCGGGTCTGCCTGACCGCTCGAGAACTCATTGAAAACTTGCTGTTGAAAAGCGACACCGACTTGCAGGCCTTCATCCGCTCGCATGGCTGCCCAGCGACTCGCTGCTTCTGCATAAACTGGGCGGGTGATAAGCACTGCATCCAAATCTGACCAGCCATGCAAATTGCTGAGTTGGAGTGGCCCATGCACTGCAGGCTCCGCAAACCCGTAATTGGGCATGACCACAAATCTCCTTCTGACATTCCGAGGGGCGTTGAAAGATGCCTTGTCACCCGTGATTGAAAATTCCAGGCGCTGAGGCTGAGTCGGTGTGGTGATGTCCCAAATTTGGGCAACCAAACCCGCATTTGATATTTCATAACGCGCCCAACCTTCACCCGCATCCACGCCCCAGAAATCATCCATGACTCCAGAGAATCTGAGGTACTGCTCCTGCTCGATGCGGATGTAATCCAACCAGCCCCTTGCCGAGGCATTGAATGCACTAAATTCCACGTTGACATCAACCCTCGATGTTGCCGCACTTCCTGAAATGACTGCCCCTTCAAGCATTGCCGACGCCAGGTTTGCGACATTGGCCGTTGAAGACTCGGATGTCGTGTTGGGCGTAAGAACTTCAGACACATCCCCTGCGCTCACCTCAAACGTGCTCGCTCCACCTATCGATCGCGCGATCATTTGGACATGAACTGATCCCGCCTCATTCGTGGCGTAGGGAACTGGAAAAGAGAAGACGCGCTGCGTAACGGCACCGAATTCTTCTCCAAACCACTCCCTGCCTGACCGATTGGGGCTGTGCAATTCTTGTTCATGGAATTCCACGTGCAGGGCAGTCGTGACGGTGTCTGGAAGCTCCTCGACTGGCAGCAACGGCGCATTGTTCATGCGGGCGCCAAACCTCCCTGGAGCATCGTCAATTCTCACAAAGTACCAAGCCGAATCGGAATAGGGGTTCCGCTCGTGATGGAAACGCTGGTCTTCTGGAATCCATGTGATGGAATTGGGACCTTCACCCCAGAATAAAAAGGAACCCGAGGAGACGTCTGGGGCACCTGCTTCACCATCCCACAAGAGGGCAACCGTAGAAGGGTCCAATGGGCGTTCTTCACTGTTATCCATGGGAAGGAGGTGTCCCCCATTGCCAAAAACAGTCACTTGATCTGGAGCAACTTCCGAAGCATCGATTCCTATGCTCGACCAAAAGGACTGATCCAATTTGTAGACACCGTCCTTCGGGATGGAAATGCGGAACAACTGTCCTTCTGAGAGCACCGAATATTCTGGCCAATCCCATTGCCGTTGGCCCATGGTTTCAACCGAACTGACAACGCCTTCTCCCCAAACCCCATCGAATGAGATCAACTTCTCAAACACCTGAGCATCTGGATTGTATCGGACCAAGGGCGCCTTGAATTGCAGCACGCCATGGATGCAACGTGAAGTCGCATGGGGCCAGTATTCATCGGTGTTATCAGCTCTGGACCTCTCGGAAATTACTCCCTTCGCATGATCAGAAAGGCCATCCACTGGTTCCCAAATGCAATCCATCGCAAGCAATTGCGCATGGCTCCACTTGGACTGCGTCTCCCACTCCCACGCGCCAAATGGTACACCATCGAGCTCGTAGCCATCCATTGGAATCAAGGGTTCCTCGTTCGACCACTGCACGGCTACGGAGGCTTCAACCACCTCAGCTGAAGGCTGGCCAAGGACCACAACAGCAGCACCCAACACTCCAAAAAGCAAAACCACGCGCCTTCTCCAATCTCCGGAATATTCCATGCGGCAAAGTTCAGTCATTTCGTTCATGCAACATAGGGGCATGAACGCGCGTTTACTCATAATCGTATGCAAATGCAGCCGAAAACCCGGAATCTGACCCTAAAAACATGCACCGCCTCTTTTTTTTCTCTATAATTGTGGATTCATTGGTCAAACCTGCGATGAAGCAACGATTCACTCACATCACCTACACACTGCTCGGGAGCATCCTGTTTTTGGGGGCTTTCTTGGTTTCTCCGGATGTTGCGCAAGCGCAAGACCCTGAGTTCACGCAGTATTACGCGAATCCGCTGTACCTTAATCCAGCGTTTGCTGGTACGGAGCGTTGCCCGCGATTAACCATGTCTTACCGCAACCAATGGCCTGCGATGAGTGGCAATTTTGTCACAACAGCCGCAGCTTATGACCAACACGTCGAATCCATTCATGGAGGACTCGGTTTCATCGTGGTAAATGACCAAGCGGGGCAAGGAACCCTGACCACAACAACTGCCAGCGGAATTTACAGCTACCAACAAGCCATCACGAGGAAATTCTCCATCAAAGCAGCGATGCAGGTTTCGTACATGCAGAAAGCCCTCGACTGGAGTCGTTTGACTTTCGGAGACATGATTGATCCCCGTCGTGGCTTCATTTACGAAACCCAAGACATCCCCCGCGGCGAAATGGTCAAAGCCGTCGATTTCAGCACGGGTTTGATTGGATTCAGCGATAAATACTATTTCGGATTGGCGGTGCATCACTTGAACGAACCCAATGAATCGCTCGTGATTGGCACAAGCCGCTTGCCCATGAAGTATACCCTCCATGGAGGCGCCGTCCTTCCTCTTCAACGAAGCGTCAAGGGGGTTGAAGCAACCATCTCACCCAACTTTTTGCTCCGTCAACAAGGGGAGTTCAAGCAATTGAATTTGGGAGTCTATGTGAAGAAAGGTCCTTTGGTGGGTGGTGTTTGGTACAGAGGCATCCTCTTCACAGACTACCGAGATGCATTCATTGCAACGGTAGGCATCGAATCGGATGTCATTCGGTTTGGATACAGTTACGACATTACGGTCTCAGAATTAACACCTGCAACGGGTGGAGCCCATGAAATATCGATGACTATCCAATTCGATTGTCGCAACAAGCGCTCCAAGTTCAGGGCAATAAAATGCCCCGCTTTCTAGTTTTTCAAAAGCATTCAAAGCTATTGAAACCCGGAGCATACGCCTTGCGTAAGCAATAAATTGAAGCAAGAAATGGAAACCCCTTCACATATGACTTGGAAATCCTACAGCACCTCGGTGCTCCTCGCGGCCTGTTCGGCTCTGGTTCTCTCAGGATGCGTGAAAGAACGCTCCGGAGCAACTGGCTGGGCCTACAATGACTCTAGCAACGGTGGGTTCGAGAAAAGCTACGCCCCCAGCCAACAAACCGGTCCTGGGTTGGTCTTTGTTCAAGGCGGCACGTTCACCATGGGACAAGTTGAAGATGACTTGATGTTCTCTTGGGACAACATGCCTCGCCGTGTCACAGTCTCATCTTTCTACATGGATGAAACCGAAGTCACCAACGGTTATTGGCTGGAATACATGTACTGGCTCAATCGAATTTACGGTGGATCTTACCCCGAAATAGTCGAGCGTTCGCTTCCCGATACTGCAGCTTGGAGGGACAAACTGGGCTACACGGAGAACTATGTGAATTATTACCTGCGTCATCCCTCTTATCGCAATTACCCCGTGGTTGGAGTATCGTGGGTACAAGCAAGCGACTTCTGCAAGTGGAGGTCCGATCGGGTAAATGAGCAAATCCTGGTGAGAGAAGGAATCATCGCACACAACCCTCTGGCGCAGGTTGATGATGAGCACTTCACCACTGAGAGTTACCTGAACTACCAATACATTCCAGAGGAGGGCGACCGGGGTTCCATGGTCAATTACAATCCCAACAGCGGTGGCACCCGTGCGGTCACCCTATCCGATGGCATCCTATTGCCGAACTACAGACTGCCCACCGAGGCGGAGTGGGAATATGCTGCCCTTGCTTTGATTGGGAACAGCTATGAAGAGTTGGTATCGGATCGCAAGACCTACCCGTGGAATGGCCATTACACCCGAAATGACAATTCACGTCAACGCGCTGTTCCTGGCGCACCCAAGCGCTACACCGGTGACATGAACGCGAATTTTGTTCGTGGACGTGGTGACTACATGGGCGTTGCAGGCAAAACGACCAATGGTCTAACTTCCCTCAACGACAATGCCGACATCACCGCTCCAGTAAAGTCTTATGCGCCTAACGATTACGGCCTGTACAACATGGCAGGCAATGTGAGTGAGTGGTGCATGGATGTGTACCGTCCATTGAACCACATGGATGCTGCAGAATTCCGCCCATTCCGCGGAAATGACTACGAAACGAAGGTGTTGGACGCCGAAGGCAATGTCTACGACAAGTACGATTATGTCGTGTACGACATTGATCAAATTGAAGCTGACATCGTTGCATACCAGAAAGAGGCTGCTGCTTCACTGAATGAGGACGACCGCAACCTCATCGAAAACATCTTGACGTCCATCGATAACGCCCAAGAGGAGTTGAAGGTGAAGCGTGAAGAAGAGGCCAACCTCCTGATGGACGATGTCATCCGTGATTTCATTGAAGGATCTGAGGCCTGGATTGCTGCGGACCTGCGCAAGTTCTTCTCGGGCAACATCCTGGCCACACCAGGTAACCTTCGCTACCGAGCAGAAACCGTTCAAGAAAATTTAGGTCGGGATAACTACCAAGCCGCAGACAACATCGACTACCTCGATGGTGATGCGCAATCCTCCCTCGTGTACAACCGCCCTGCAGAAGCAAAGAACAATCCCATGTACGCTTACGGAGAAACCACGCTCATCACCAACGAAACGCGCGTTTACAAAGGAGGAGGCTGGGATGATCGCATTTATTGGGTAGCTCCTGGATCGAGGCGTTATTTAGACCAGAATAAATCCTCTGCAAGCATTGGCTTCCGGTGTGCAATGGATCGAGTTGGAAGCCCCTCAGGCCTTTGATTCACTATTGAATACTCATAAAGTTTTGAAGCGCCTCGCATCTTCGGATAGCGAGGCGTTTTCTTTGTTCCATGGGAACGGAACGAACAATACCCGAGCAGTTACTGGACCTTTTTGACCAGGGGCATCGCATTTGCACGGACAGCCGGAAGATCAAGGAAGGAGATTTGTATTTCGCCCTGAAAGGAGAACGCTTCGATGGCAATGATTACGCAATGAGGGCACTCGAAGCCGGGGCCAAACTTGCTATCGTCGATTCTCCATCCTTGGTCCAAAACCAAAGTTTCTTTCATGTTCCCGACGTGCTGAAAGCCTTGCAGGATTTGGCGCGTGAACACCGCCGTCGGTTAAAGGGCCACGTATTGGGTTTAACAGGGTCCAATGGCAAGACCACTACCAAAGAACTGCTCAAGGCGGTGCTAAGCAGGCGGTACAAAACGTATGCGACAGTGGGAAACCTCAACAACCACATTGGCGTTCCTTTGACGCTCTTGTCCATTCCACGCGATGCGGAGTTCGTTGTCATTGAAATGGGTGCCAATCACGTTGGGGAAATTCGTGAATTGGCTGAAATCGCTGAACCAAACTCGGGATTCATAACCAACATCGGATTGGCACACCTCGAGGGATTTGGAGGAGCTGAAGGTGTGAAACGAGGAAAACGTGAATTGTTCGAGTTCATTGCCCTACAACCAAACGGACAAGTCTTCATCAACGCCTCCAAACCTGTGCTCATGGAAATTTCGGAATTGCAAGAGCGCATCCTCTTTGGAACAACCCAACACCCTCCCTACACGACCCGGCTCGAACAGCAAAGTCCCGGGCATTGCGCATTCGAGATCACGGATTCTTCCGGAAGGCGCACAGGCCCATTCCAATTGCGCATGGACGGCGAATACAACCTGGAAAATGCCCTCGCTGCCATGGCCATCGGTTCTGCATTTGGGGTGAATTGGGAAGAGTGCATTGCTGCCGTCGAAGGGTATCAACCTACGAACAACCGCTCCCAATGGGAGGAAGCTGCAAGGAACAGGGTGCTGCTCGATGCCTACAACGCGAATCCTTCATCCGTTGAATTAGCTGTTCACACATTCGCAGCAGCTTCACACCCTGATCCTCTGCTGATCCTTGGCGACATGGCCGAATTGGGTGATTATGCCAAAACAGAACACCAACGCATCGCACAAATCGCCTGCGAAACGGGCATAGAGACTTGGTTGGTCGGTTCCGATTTTGAGCAAACCGAATCTCACTCAAGTGTTAGGACATTCTCTAACTGTGCCGCTCTATTGTGTCATTTAGAGGATTTCCCTTTAGCAAACCGGACCATTCTATTGAAGGGATCGAGGTCCATGGAATTGGAAAAAGTCGTTCCGCTGCTGTGAACGCCTGAACGTATCTTTACGCGAGAATCAAGAACGCATGGACTTTTTGAGCGAATTGGAATGGCGAGGCATGTTGCACGACATGATGCCAGGATTAAAGGAGCAAATTGACACTGGCAGCACAGCAGGTTATGTAGGCTTTGACCCGACAGCAGACTCGTTGCACATAGGCAACTTGGTGCCTGTAATGCTTTTAGTGCATTGGCAGCGTTCGGGTCACAAACCCATTGCACTTGTTGGAGGTGCAACAGGTATGGTCGGCGATCCCAGTGGAAAAACTGCGGAACGGCAACTCCTAGACTTGACAGCATTGCAGCACAATTTATCCTGCCAACAAGCCCAACTCGAGAAGTTTCTGGATTTCACAGGAGACCATGCCGCAGAGGTCGTCAACAACTACGATTGGTTCAAAAATTGGAATTTCCTCGATTTCATCCGAGACGTAGGCAAGCACATCACGGTCAACTACATGATGGCCAAAGACTCCGTCAAAAACAGACTGGATTCTGGAATGAGCTTCACTGAATTCTCATACCAACTTGTACAGGGCTATGATTTCTACCACCTATGGAAGGAGAAACAATGCCTCGTGCAGATGGGTGGCAGTGACCAATGGGGCAACATCACAACAGGTACCGAGCTCATTCGCAGGATGGGAGGAGGTCAAGCGTTTGCCGTTACGGCGCCCTTGATCAAGAAAGCAGACGGCTCGAAATTTGGCAAAAGTGAGGGCGGTAACATTTGGCTAGACAAACGCAGGACTTCCGCCTATCAGTTCTACCAGTATTGGATCAACTCAGCCGACGAGGATGCAGCCCGATACATTCGAATTTTCACCCTGAAAACAAAGGAAGAGATTGAAGCAATAGAAGCTGAACACGCGCAAGATCCCGGTGCAAGGGTCTTACAAAAATCGCTTGCTGCAGATGTAACCACCCGGGTTCACAGTGCTGAAGACCTGGCAACGGCTCTCGCGGCATCTGAGATTTTGTTTGGTAAGAGCACGCGCGATCACCTCACAGCTTTGCCTGAATCTGAATTTCTGAGTGTCTTTTCTGGCGTTCCTCAAGCAACCATAGCGCGCCAGGAAATCTCCGGAGGCGTTGCCATCGTTGATTTGTTGACGGATCACTCTGGGTTTCTATCAAGCAAAGGTGAAGCAAGACGCGCTCTAAAAGAGAACAGCATCAGTGTCAACAAAGAAAAAGTCAACGAGGACATCACCATTGGACTCAGCGACCTGCTCAATGGGAAGCAAATTCTATTGCAAAGGGGGAAAAAGAAGTACTTCCTTTTGAATGTAGACTGAAGAAGCTTCAGCCGAAGAGCAAACTGAGATCGCGTCCTTCTGCAATGTAAAGGATCACGACCAGTAAAATACTGATAATCAATCCCAAAGTCGCTTTCCCCAAATCCATGAACACCATGGATGTCAGTTTGGACTGATTTTCTTTCAGTTTCAAGCGCATGCGAACACCGACTTCCCGGCCTGCCAACATTCCAAGGAACACCCAGGTCGTGCTCATCGGAATACCCCCATCCCAGATTCCTAACGTATCGTACTTGAAGAACAACAAGGTGAGGGCGTAAAAGAAATCAATGAACGTGGCAGAACGGATGTCAGTGGTGTTGGTTTTGGCCAATACAATCGCCTGAATCCTTCCACCCCGCTGGTAAAATATGATTGCCAACAGGGCCAGTAGAGTGAACAAAGCAAACAGAAAGGAACCCAAGTTGACTTCAGTTGGATTGCCCAAATAAACCATAATGTTAACCAAGTCTTGGGTCAACCATTGACTCCACAAGAATCCGGTACTGAGCCATTGTAAAATGCTCCACAATCGCCTGCTGCGCATGGGGCCTTTCCCCTCCTCCATGGGATGGGTCATGAAGTACCGCTCAGTCACTTTCGACAACAGCAAGTACATCACCAGGGCAAATAAAAACGCAACCCCGTACCCCCCCAAACTCTTAGTCAGCATGGATGGCAGGCTCTTGATGCTGAAAAATGATAGCACCAAAAACGTTGTGCTTACTGGGATTCCCAAGCGCGTAATGGCCAACAAAACCAGAGGAGGAAGGACGTACCACCAAGACAAATCCTGGAATGGGTTGCTGCCTGAAAAGAGCTTATTGAACTTTCCAAATGTCAGGTCATCCGCATTGGCCCCACCCAAATAGCTTCCCCATCCCATGTAGCCCATCACCAAAGTGATGGCCATGATTCCACCTGCGAAAATCCAAAGCTGCCACCACGGCCGGTGATTGTTGGAAGACAAAAACGTGCCTAAAGTTTGAATGCAGTCGTTTCCAACCACCGCGTATGCAGCAAGAGAAAAGCCGATGATGGCGATGGCGAATTCCATTGAACGATCCGGAATAAAGATTGCGGGCGCAAGATGGCACGAACAATGCGGTTGTGCAAAGATTCTATGTTACGGCTGCAATGATTTTTCATCATAACCGCCGATTCAGTTGATAACTCGGATTACTGGACCATCAGATTGCACCCCCTCACGTCTGCAGCATCAAAACGCCCCAGCACCTCAAAGGTTCCGTCTTCGTGCAAACGCCCCGCATCCCCCGTGGCTAAAAAGCTACAGCTGTGAATGTTAGCTAAGTCTATGATGTGAATTCTTCCACGCACACCTATTTCTGACCATGATTTTGGGTCACCCGGGTCACCAATGACCACTTGCATCCAAGGGGGGCACCTGAACCGACCTTCAACTTGGGCATAGGCCTGGGACATCAATTCTGTCATGCCATATTCACTGTGCACAGCCTTCACTCCAGAATGGGCCTTTATATGCTGATGAAGGGCCTCGCGGGTCCATTCCGCTCGAGTTCCCTTCATGCCGCCTGTTTCCATGATCACTACGCGGCTCAAATCACCTCGAATCGGTTGCTCCTCGAGGGATTCACACCAATCCAAAACGGCATAAGTAACGCCAATGACGAGCACGCGTTTTCCTTTTTCCAAAGCAAGCTCAACCGCCTTCGTTAAGCGGTCGAATTCCCCAAGATGGAATCCCTCATCTACTGCTGCTGTGCCGGAAGCCCTTCGAAAACTTCGGGCCATGTGCACCAAAGAAGATTGCCCGCGCTCCATGTATCCAGGGAGCAATGCGAGGACCTCCCAATCCCCAATGGCACCATAGAACCACTCAAATCCTGCTAAAGAAATGGCGTCGTACCAACCTGTATCGTCCAAAACATGC
>DAISXU010000063.1:0-13210 GCA_036825655.1 Flavobacteriales bacterium
CCATGCTCCAAACCAGGTGCTCTCCAACAAGTGATTCACGCACTTTCTCCAACTTCTCGGCTCTCCGTCCCACCAAGATCAGACGCGTATTCTTGCGGTGTGAGAGGCGCTCAGCTGCTGCTGCTCCGATGCCGGTTCCAGCGCCTGTTATGATGATGGTTTCCATCTGGTGAAGTTAAGGCGAGTCCGACAACGAGTGTTCTCCTGAAGCGCGCGTAACTTTGCTTAAAACGGATGGAATGAGACACAACTTAAGTGATGCAACTGCTTTAATGAAGGATAGGAGGAGCATCTCTCCCGAGATGTTTAGTGGACGTCAAGTTCACCGGGAGCAAATTGAACTGATGCTTACCAATGCAACATGGGCGCCTACGCATGGGATGACTCAGCCCTGGAGATTCACGGCATACGTGGGGGAAGGCATGAAAAAAATAGGACCCATGCTACCTGCATGGTATCAAAAATTCGCAGGACCAAGCTTCTCATCCGGAAAATTTGAGAAGCTCAAGGCACGAGGCGAGGCAGTGACAGCGCTCATCGCCATTGGCATGGAGCCTGACCCCAATGGCCGAATATCGGAGGCCGATGAACTTGCGGCAGTGGCGTGCGCGGTTCAAAACCTTCACCTTACCGCAACAGCTTATGGAATTGGAGGGTTTTGGTCAAGTCCGAAGTTCATATCCCAACCTGAAGTATTGAAGTTTGTAGGGTTGTCCGAGAAGGGTAAATTATTGGGACTCTTTTACCTCGGATATCCCAAAAACCCTTGGCCACAAAGCCACCGCAAACCCCTTGAATACGTTTGCCATTGGGTGGATTGAAACACCTTGCAAAAACGCAGATTCCCCTCGACGGGGATAACAAAAAAAAGGGCCGCTCATAAGAGCGGCCCTTTCTATGTCATCAAGATGCTAGGCTTAGCAATCTTGTCCGAATGCACTCAAGAACAAGAGCAAGTCACCCGTAGAAACGGATCCGTCTTGGTTCAAGTCAGCAGGACAAGGGTTCGCGAAGTCAAATTCACAAGAACCGTCATCAGAAGCTGCAGTCTCATCGTAGTTCGTGGCACCAGGGTAGGTACAACCACCACAACCATAGAATTCACAAACGTCATCCGTTGGGATGTTGACCATTGCGTCGTAGTTGCAAGCGCAGAGGATTGAACAACCCTCGATGCAGTTGTTACCACCTACACTGAAGTAAGTAGCTCCTTGTACCACACCAGAGATCGCTCCTCCATAGACTCCTAACAAGTCCCAAGAAACTTCAGATGCGAACGAACCACCACCACAAGAAACGGTATAACATCCATCAGGCAAGCAACCTACATCCGTAGCTGATGAACCTGAACTGAATCCAGCCGTTTGGATTACGTTTCCGTCCAAATCAGAGATGGTGATCGTGTTGCCATTCCATCCGTCACCGAATGAATCGTACATCTGAATCGTGATGCAGTTGTCCGTGCAGCAAGAACCATCATCGATGGTAAATTCTGGGCCATCATAGTAGCAGTTGTCAGGATCAGTACAGCCAGCGCAAGTGATGTACTCACATGTTCCGTTCTCTACCCAATCAGGAGCTACTCCATCGAAGTTACAAGCGAAGTCATCTGTGCAACCACACTCGAAGTCACCCACCGTAAACGCATACTCAAAGGTTGTGGAATTGTCTGCGGAAGAGTAAGACGCAGAAGCGACTACTTCATCGTTGATAGTTAAAGACCAAGACTGCTCTTCAGACCAAATGTCCGCCGTAGTGAATACGAAGAAGTAACAACCATCACTCAAGCACTGCACATCAATGCCAGACTCTGGGCCTTCGTAGTTGTCCACGTCTACCTGGTACAACGCTTCTTCTAGCGTTCCGGATGCGTAGACGTTGCCGTCCATGTCTTGGATTTCATAACCGCCCATTGAGCCGTCATTTCCTCCTGACCATCCATCACCGAACGCGTCGAACATGTCAACCACAATTGCAGTTTGCGTCTCATCAGAGCAAGCGCAAGATGTGAAGTCACAATCGTCTTCCAAGTTCGCAAGTGGGTTGTAGTTGCAAGCGATGTCTACCATGCAACCATAAACTGCTTCTTCACAGCTCATTTCAATCTGATATGAACCATTGTTGCTCAAATCAGTTCCGACATAAACATAGTAAGTTGTTCCTGCTTCAGACACGAAGTTCAGAGAAGCATCGTCTTGGTTGAAGAAGCCGCAATCATCGAAGCTCGTTTGGCTGATGGCCATTGAACCGTCGATTTGAGTCGTGCAAGCCAAGCTGTCGCATGATCCTCCCGCAGCAGTGAACAACTGCAATTGGGTATCAAGAATCGATCCACACGTGTTGATGTTGTGCAAATCGCCGGTTCCTTCGAACGTGAACCACACTCCACCTGGAGGTGTTCCACCACACATGACGCTAAAGGTTGTGCAACCCGACTGGGTAGCGCTGCAGTCGCCAGGCACGTTGCGGTAGACACGAACGGGTCCTGTGGTCAATGCGACATATTCTACTTCTCCGCCAGTACCAGCAGCCAAGACTGCCGTGCCCGTGCTGTTCGCAACAGTCAGCGTGTAGTCTGGGTTAGACGAGGCAAACGTGTAGGTGTTTCCAGCTGTAACGTTCACATTTGAATACTCACCTGCATAAGCACAAGTGGTGATATTCTGGAAGTTACCGGTACAAGTGGGCGAGAACGTTGCAAATGGATATTGTCCATAAGCTGCGGTCAAACAACCATCGAAGTCCATGGAGCCCCCTCCACAGAGAGGGATATCATCTTCTGTAGATCCACCCATAGAGTAAATCTCGTATCCGCCGTTGCAAGGCAAAGTAATCGCGTTTACACAAGAATCATTCGCTGGAACAACATCCGTGTAATCACAAGTCCCATCGTCTTCAGTTGCTTGTGAATCATAATTCGTCGCAGCAGTATCCATGCAACCCAAGTACACACCAGTCGTGCTGAAGCTAAAGGTACCGCACTCCCCTGGATCGGTTGTACCTACCAAGAAGTAGTAGTCGGTGTTGGGAATCAACGATGTGATAGAAGAAATGCTACCAGCACACTGACCCGTTACGTTACAACCTGCGATTCCACCGCCAGCAAAGACAGTCGACGTTGCTACTTCATCGCAGTTTGTTGCTGCGTAGAAAATGGACAAGCTAACAACTGCACCATCTCCGTTTGTGAGGTTGAAGTCGAAGGAATCGAAATCAGAAGAGTTGAACGTAAACCAAACACCATAAGTGCTAGCTCCGCTCAATGCTCCAGCGCCATAGTCTACGTTACCAGCGCTCCAAGAGCCTTCCTGGTTCGTGCAGCAAGTACTTCCTGAGAAAGCAATACCGTCCAACTGTGGCAATGCTCCATCACAATCATCGTTGAATGGTGTTCCAGTGCTACAAGCTTCCGTACAGTCAACGCTGATTTGGAATTGATCTCCATCGCCTGCACCCCAAGCACTTACATGGATGTAATACGTCTCTGCAACATCGGTAACGATGGATACCCCAGCATTGCTAAAGCAAGACTCATCATTCGAAGCAACCATGCCGTATGAACCATCTGTATTTTCAACGAATACATGAATCTGAGAGTCAGTCAATTCAGTTCCTGCAGCAAAGCCAGCATTAGGCGTACCACACAAATCGATGAATACCTGTTGGGTACCGCTCGCATTGTACTGGTACCATGCACCACCCTGGTTGATGGTATGTCCGCCGAACATTTGACCTACAACACCTTCTACATCTGATGCGTTAGCGACTGTTCCGTTGACTACAGAACCACACTCCAAAGCGATGGCATCGTCGATGGCGTTATTCACCGGAGGGCAAACACATGAGCCATCATCGATGGTAGCAGAAATGTCGAAGTTCCAGCAGTAAGGGTCAGTACAACCTTCAAAACCGCACAACCCGGTCAAACCGAAGTCAATGTTTGAAGTAGCAACCGCACCTGTAGCTGAAAGGTAAGTTGTTCCGAATTGGTCAGATAAAGTAACACCGACTTGGCCAATGGCTGACCCACCGCCTACTGAGAAGGTGTAGCAACCCAATGGCATGCAGTAAAAGTCGACGGCAACGTCACCCAAGATCAAACTTGCGCTATCCCAATCACCTGAAGACATTTCATCCGTGGCCAAATCGGTCAAGAAGTACTGAGCTCCATTCCATCCGTCACCTCCTGCATCAGTCATTTCAACGCTGAAAGCAAATGTTCCAGGATCGCAGAATACGCAAGAGTTTTCGCCTTGCATGGTTGCGTTCGCATCGTAGTTCGCAGCAGACGTGTCCATGCAACCAACGCATGAATAGTCGCAAGAGCCGTCGTCGAGGCCGGCGATTGGATCGTAATTGCAAGCCATGGTGTCCATGCAACCAACGTTACAAGCAACCTCCCAGTTCCAACCCGCAGCGAACGTAGTGGATGAACCACAAGAGACAGAACCATCAGAATCTACGGTAACCGTGATGTATCCTGAAGGAGCAAACACGAAAGTACCAGAAAGGTCTACGTATCCTGAGACGAAGTCGATACCGTCAGCAAACAAAAGGTTATCCGCATTGATTTCAAGCCCATCGTAGATGTATACTTGGTCGTATCCATCTTCAATGATTCCTGAAGTGATCAAGAAGTACAACCCGTCATTACCAGTTGGCACACCCGTTTGCAAAACAATTTGCTCCGTATTGCTGTAGTTTCCGTAACAAATGTTTCCAGATTGGTTGCAACCCAAGCAAGATCCATCATCGGTAGTTGCATAGGGGTCATAGGCAAAATCATTCGGGTCAGTGCAGCCCAAGTATTCGCATGAACCGTCATCTTCTGTGGCAAGCGCTGAGTAGTTCGATGCGTTAGCATCAGTACATCCAGGCTCGAAGCAGAACGAAGTGGTTTCAGCAGAACCGAAGTTGCCACCGCCATTGAAGAATGCTCCATCAGCTGTACCCAATGAGTAAGTTCCCTCGATGCCATCACCCCACGAATCAAAAATGGTGAAGCTGTAGCAACCTAGGTTCACGCAGATGGTTTCTGAAATGGTAGGATAAGGGTATACATAAGGATAAGAAGAAACTCCAGCAACCTCGTTGCCGTCAGCATCAGCCATGGTCCAGCTCACCTCAGGCATGTAAGTGCCTGCAATGGTGAAAATGATGGTCTCTGATGCACAAGAGCCGTCATCCTCGTTTGCACAAGAATCGTAGTTGCACGCTGAAACGTCCATGCAGCCTGGAATTGGGCAAGAACCATCATCTGTGGTAGCAGATGGGTCGTAGTTACAGGAAGTTTCATCCATGCATCCACAGCCTTCCGCTGCAATTGAGGTAAACGCATAATTCCATTGATCACCACCAGGCGACCCATCAGACGATGTGAACGCTTGACCAGCACCAATGGAACCAATCACGAAACCAGTGTCTGCTGTGCGGTACAACAAAGCTGTACCACCATTCCAACCATCGCCGTAACAGTCGATGAAAACGAATGTGTAATCTGTGCCCGAATTAAGATCGAAAGTGAAAGTACCTTGACCTGAACCTTCGGGACACGTGGAAAAGGTTCCACCTGTTTGACCGCCCGCTTGCGCGACAACGGTGCCATCACCTGCTTCAACACGCCAACCTACTTCGGTCGCGTATGAGGAGCCGTTCACGATCAACGTGTATTCGTCGACCGATACGCACTGAGCTGATGCTCCTTGCGCAGAGAGGAAGTAAAGTGCGAACATCGAAATGATGCTGCAACACTTTGTCAGTTTGTTCAACATGGGATTTGGTTTTGGTAAGAATTCTTCAGAATAGGTTTTAGCGAATATTTCAAGGCGACAATCGCCCAACTCGAGCCACGTAAATCATAGTCGTATCAGGCGTTTGATGGTTGCCTCTCTGCGCGTCGAAACATGAAGTCCACGTTAAGATTTGAGAAGAGACGCGTTAAATGTAGCGAAGAGATGCGGAAATCACAACGTTTTTTGGGAGAATTTTATACCCTGCCTGTTTTTTGTTCATCGAACAAAACATGGCACTCAAAGCCTCTATCTCGGATTTTAATGCATTGTTTATCAAGGAAAAGCCCGACTCACCACATGCTGGCGTGCCAACTATCCTTGAACTGCTGAATCCCCGTGGTTTGCCAGTCCCCTTTGGTCTTTGCAAGCGCATTGATGACGAAATCGGAATCCTGCACGCGACCAGCCTTTCTCAATGCCCAGAATTCATGCATGGGTGTTTGCACCCAATCATTGGAGCCCATTTGATGAATCACTTGCATCCGGTTGAACCAATCTATGCCCATTTTCATCCCTACCGATTGCATGCAATGGGTGAGGGCATCAATTGAGCAACCCGTTGCTTCCTGAATCTCCTCGTCCACAGCGACCAATAAAACCCTGCCCTTCCAACATAGCCACCCTGCTTTCAAATCCACTTGATGCGCCTTCCAATCACCCGTGAAGCTTGTCATTTCATGTGATAGAACTTCCAAATCCTTATCATCCATCCACCGATCAGCCGTAAAAACCCATACACGTGCGTTTTCACTTATGTCCGACCACCGCCCTCCAATGAACTGATCTTGCTCCACTTGATGCTCTGTCATGATACAATGATAAGTGTGCCTCATCGAATTCAAAAGACGCCACGACTCCTTTTACATGTGAACTAGGCATTTCTTGATTAGGATTCACGAACTTGCGGCCAATGTCTGAGTCTTCTTCTACTCCGCTAATCAACCTCAACACCATTCGCCCTTTGGTGAAGATGGCCCTACAAAATTGGTGGCTTTTCATCCTCTTATCGGCCTCCGGCTACCTGGTTGGCAACTTAATCACCAAACGCCAACTCGACGAACACAATGCAACGTCAGAGATTTTGCTTGAGAGCCAAGAGACCTTTGACTATCAAGCACAAATGTTGGGGTCTTTGGGTGCCCAAAGTCTGAACAGCAACGTTCCCAACCAGCAACGCATTCTTGGGTCCTATGATTTGATTGGCAGGGCTGTGGATGCCATGAATGCACCCCTGGATTTTTTCTTTGTCGGGCGATTGAGAACCACGCAAGTTGAAGGGTTTAATCACCTCGATATTCGTGTCGACCCCGATTTATTCCACCCCCACGTACTGGGTCAGAACATCGACATCAAGCTGCTCAATGAACAGAGCTACTCCTTGGAATACGAAGCGCCTGATGGTTCCATGGTGGAATCGACTCATTTGTTCGGGGAGCGAATTGATGGCCCATTCATCGCCATGACCCTCAACCTTCGAGAGTCCATCAGCAAGGTGGCCTCTGCTGAACAGTGGGAATCCTGGTTGAGCCAGTCGCTCCGGATCAGGACATTCAACCGGGATCAACGCGTGGAACAATTCCGAAAAGGCCTAACGGTAAAGCCGGTGAGTCGCACGAGCATCCTTCGGTTGGAGGCGACCAGCACCCTTCAATCCAGGCCTGCGTCCTTTTTGGACACCTTATCCCGCATTTACATAGATTACACCCAAGAAGCGCGCTTGGAGGCAAGCAAGCGAACCGAAGGATTCATCAATCGGCAATTGAGCGAATTAGCTGCCATGATGGACAGCTTGGAGCGTCAAGTGGATGCATTCAAAACAGACAACGAGATCTTGGACCTAACGAGAGAGGAGACGGAATTCTTCAATACCCTCATCGAAATGGAGAGTCAATTGCGCACGTTGGACCTCCGATTGGATGCGATGGGGTCGTTAAGGAATTTCTTGTCTGCGGGATCCGGTGAATTTGGATTGCCCCCAACCACTTACTTGTTCTCCGAAGACCCGCTTTTGATTGAACAAGTCAACCAATTGTTTAGCCTCCGAACGCAAAGGGCCAGCGCGCTGATCGACGTTACAGAAGGAAGCTACCAAGTCAGGCGACTCGATTCCGCTTTGAGTTCCACGCGATTGACCATCTCTCGTTACATCCAGGACACTGAAATGGCCCTGCAGAATCAGCGAACGGATCTGAAACACCAGATCGACGACCTGGAGGGGCGCTTGCAGGGGTTGCCCGCGACGCAGCGTGACATCTTGAGCATGCAACGAAAACTAGAAGTCAACGAAGGACTTTACATCTTCCTCCTGCAGTCCAAGGCCTCTACAATCATCTCAAGAGCAGGAATAGCACCGGAGGCTACCATCATCGAAAAAGCACGTTACGGAGCCATCATCGGCCCCAACAAACAACGCACCATGTTCTCATGGACAGGCTTCGGATTTCTGCTTGCCTTGCTGATTGCGCTTGTGAGAAAGGCATTTTTCGAACGGATCAACAGCTTGGTTGAATTGCGCGAGGAGACCCACCTTCCCGTCATGGGAGGAATCCCGAATTATCCGCAAATCAATGAGCAGCCACTTACGATTTTACAAGATAGCCGCTCGGCTGTTACTGAATCTTTCCGATCGTTGAGGGCGAACCTGCAGTACATGCTGACACAGCAAGGCAGTAAAATGCTATTGATCAGCTCCCTCCACCCCAGTGAAGGGAAAAGCTTCACGAGTTCCAACATCGCAGCTGTTCTCGCAAAAACGGGAAAAAAGGTGGCCTTGATTGACTTTGACATGCACAAGCCGAAAATCCACAAGAACATGGGCTTGACCAACAAGGTTGGATTGTCTACGGTCTTGATTGGGCGGGCGGACCTCCAATCCGCGCTGAAACCTGGGCCCATTGATAACCTCTTTGTCTGCACAGCTGGCCCCGTCCCACCCAATGCTTCAGAATTGGTAATGGGTGAAAGATTAACTGAAGTGTTATCCACACTCAGGCAGTCATTCGATTACGTTGTTTTGGACACCCCCCCCATCTTGCTTATCACGGACGCCTTGATCCTGATGCAGCACGTTGATACCGCTCTGTTGGTGACGAATACTGAAAAGTCTTCCAAGCGGAGCATCAAACACCTCGAGAGCATTCTCGAACAAAACAAGCTTAGCGCTTCATTCATCCTCAACAACATTCGATTGAATCGTTGGCAAAAGGTTTATAGCAAGTATGCATACAAATATGGATATGGATATGGATACGGCTATGGATACGGCTATGGCGGGGAGCCTTATGGTGATGAACCGGTAGATTCCTAAGTAGGGGCAACAAAATCCAACAATCATGCGTCTATTATGCATCGCCCCGATTGGAGTGACTAACTTTGTTTGCATGAAAGTTGCCGTCCGTTTGAACCATTGGATGCTCATCCTATTTACAGGATGGGTGGCAAGTGCTTCAAGTCAATTGGACGTTGCCATGGAATGCGTTCAAGTCAACGCAGCGGGAAATGCAACGGTGAGTTGGACCCAACCGGCTGACCCTTCTGGGCTCTTTTATCAGTATGTCTTCCACCAGTTCCCCGCGTCGAACCCTGCTAACATCTCCACGACGAACATGCCGGACTATGCCTCCAACTCGGTCATAGCCCCTGGCGTGAACGGCAACGATGCCGCCGTTTGCTATTTTGTCGTGACACAGAGCACCGATGGAAGCAGTGCCATTTCTGATACAGTGTGCAACACATTTTTATTGGCTCAACCAAGTTTCACACCAGGTTTTGCAGACCTGTCTTGGAACAGCCCCTACATCGCAACTGAATCCATCGGCGGAGATTTTACTGTCCAAAAATCTGACAACAATGGGGGATGGATTGATTTAGGATTGGTTCCAGACAATGGCGGAATGCACTCCTTTGCTTATGAGGTTGAAGAATGCAGCGAAGTGCTTGAGTTTCGGGTCATCCAAGAATTCGGCGCAATGGGATGCCAGCATGAATCGAATCGTTCAGGAAGCGAAATAAACGATGAGCTCGACCCCACTGCTCCAGCAATCACGGACATCGATGTGGATTCCTTGTCTGGCCTCGCAGTTCTTCACTGGGAACCGAGCCCTGCTGCGGATTTGGCTGGCTACATCATTTACCTTTGCTCAGGCGGATTTCAAGTACCCATCGACACCTTGTTCGATCCTTACGCCACCACCTACACCAACCAACTATCCAATGCAATTGCGAGCATTGAAAGCTATAACGTTGCCGCATTTGATTCTTGTTTTGTCAACGGTGCACCCGACCCAGGCGCTGCCAATCCAGGGTGTTCAACCACACTTCACATCAACGCGAGCAGACAACCCTGCTCTGACGTGGCCGTAATTGCATGGGCTGGTCCTTATGGCTTGGATGGCGATGTGGTTGGTTTTGACATCTATGCTCAGCAAGCAATTGATGCTGGAACTGGTTCCTGGGGTGCTTCACAGCTCATTGGCTCAGCCAACAGTGGAGCCAACGAATTCATTCATGAAGGCGCGGTTCTTGGTAGCATCTACCGCTATTGGGTCGAAGCCAACCACTCTACCGGAGCCGTTTCCTTATCCAATCTGCAAACCCTCGACTTTCTGTACCCTGGGGCGCCATCGTACACCCAAATTTTAAGGGCCTCGGCGCTCGATTCTT
Organism: Flavobacteriales bacterium; assembly: GCA_036825655.1. Lineage (GTDB taxonomy): Bacteria > Bacteroidota > Bacteroidia > Flavobacteriales_D > Sanyastnellaceae > JALQTD01. The sequence continues at coordinate 10,455 of DAISXU010000063.1, forward strand.
CAGGTGTGGAAATTGTTGTTGACTTCGATGCTTCCATGACAGAGCAGCACAATTTCATTCTAGAGAGGCGGAAAGCAGAAGATTCTCCAGCAAACTACATCCGCCTGGATGCCATCACTGCGGTTGGCGGCATGGACGTTCAATTCGAAGATTTGGGAGCACACAGCCAAGTGATGAGTTACACCTACCGCATCCGGGTAGAGAACCTCTGCAATGATAGCGTCATGGTAAGCAACGAAGCTACGACCATGCTGTTGGATGGCAACGCAGACGAGGAGCAGCTGGTGAACACCCTAAGTTGGAATGAATACGCCGAGTTTCCGGGTTCGGTTTCCGCTTATCGGATTTACCGTTCTGAAAACGGAGGTTCGCCACAAGCTTTGATCACTTTACCTCCATCCGTGACCACTTTTGAAGATGAATTGGACCAAATCACCACAAGCACAGGTGAGTTTTGTTACATCATCGAAGCAATTGACAGCGAACCCACCACAAGCGGCGGCATCAATTATGCGCTTTCCAATTCACTCTGCCTGTCTTTGCCTCCTGTGATTTGGGTTCCCAATGCATTTACGGTAGGTGGATTCAACCCGATTTTCAAGCCAGTGATCTCCTTTGCTGATTTGACAACCTTTCGGATGGAGGTGTTTAGCCGATGGGGTGATGTCATTTTCTCGACCAATGACATCCAGTACGGTTGGGATGGAACCGTAGGCGGTGCCGTTGTGCAAGAAGGTGCATACGGGTATACCATGTGGGTGCAAAATGGAGCAGGAAGGCAGTTCATGCGCTCTGGTTTGGTGAATGTCCTCGTGGACTTGTAACCAAACGAATGTGCCGCACAGGGTGAGCTAAGCGCCGCGCACAATCATCCTTTATTTTCAGTACCTTTGCCCGAATCTTCGCTACAGGGCTTGCCTGATCGGTTGATTCACGAGCGGAATAAACGGCAGCTGCCGATTGAATTCGAGAATCTGCGATATCGGGAAATGCCATGAGCAGCTGACCATCCGAATTCACTCCCATGACCTCCGAAAAAATCATCGGTGAAGGCTTAACGTACGATGACGTACTCCTTGTGCCTGCCTACTCAGAAGTGCTTCCTCGCGACACCCGACTGAGCAGCCATTTCTCGCGTAACATCGAATTGAAAACGCCCGTGATTTCGGCCGCTATGGACACCGTAACTGGCAGCGCAATGGCCATCGCTATGGCGCGACAAGGCGGCATAGGCGTGATTCACAAGAACATGCCCATTGAACAACAGGCTGCTGAAGTACGTCGCGTAAAACGTTCAGAAAACGGCATGATTCAAGACCCCATAACCTTGCCTGAAAATGCAGTGGTTGGGGATGCGCTGGCCATCATGAAAGAGCACAAGATTGGCGGGATTCCTGTCACAGACGGGGGTGGAATGTTGACTGGAATTGTCACCAACCGCGACTTGCGTTTTGAGAAGGACATGCAGCGCCCCATCCAGGAAGTCATGACCAAGGAGGGGCTGATCATCATGAAAGAAGGCGATGAGCTTTCCGGTGCAGAGCAAATCTTACGCGAACACCGAATCGAAAAACTACCTGTAGTCAACGGTGAAGGAAAATTGGTTGGGCTCATCACCTACCGCGACATTATAAAATTGAGCGAATTCCCTAATTCGTGCAAGGATCAGTTTGGCAGGTTGCGCGTCGCCGCTGCTTTGGGCGTAACGCATGACACCATGGAGCGGGCCGAAGCCCTCGTCCAAGCGGGCGTGGACGCCGTCATCATCGACACGGCCCACGGGCACAGCCGAGGGGTATTGCAGGTATTGGCACAAGTAAAAGCTCAATTCCCAACGGTCGATGTCATTTGCGGCAACATCGCCACGGCCGCCGCTGCGCTCGCATTGGTAGAAGCCGGTGCTGACGCCGTGAAGGTTGGCATCGGGCCAGGATCCATCTGCACGACACGTGTGATCGCTGGTGTTGGTGTACCGCAATTGAAGGCTGTCATGGATGTAGCGGAAGCCCTTAAAGGAACTGGCGTCCCCGTTATCGCCGATGGAGGAATCAGGTTTACGGGAGACATCGTGAAGGCCATCGCGGGCGGTGGCGACACGGTCATGATTGGATCCATGTTGGCCGGGACGGAAGAAAGTCCTGGCGAAACCATCATCTATGAAGGACGACGATTCAAAGCATACCGCGGCATGGGGTCCATGGAAGCGATGCAAAAAGGCTCGAAAGATCGCTACTTCCAAGATGCCGAGGATGACATCAAAAAATTGGTTCCAGAGGGCATCTCAGGACGCGTCCCCTACAAAGGGTCTGTGCAAGAGGTGATGTACCAAATTATCGGGGGTCTCCGGGCTGGAATGGGGTATTGTGGTGCGCCTGACATCCCCGGTTTGCAGCGAGCACAATTCGTGCGAATCACCAACGCCGGCATCAAAGAAAGCCACCCGCACGATGTGATGATCACGCGGGAGGCGCCCAATTACAGCATTCGTTAAAGCACCTTGACCGCATGCACATCCTCGCTTAATTTTGACCACCTGATCGGGCAATCCACCAGGAACTCATCCCGATGCCGTTTTGAATGAAAACCATGAAATCAACTCCCTTGCATAAGGCATACACCTTGCTTTTCGCAGCCTTTTTTGCCGCTTCGATTGCAACCGCCCAGTCTCCCACCGTTTTATCCATCGGTGACGAGCAGGTTTCCGCTGCAGACTTCCAACACATCTACATGAAGAACAACCGCGACACTCAAGTCAC
>DAISXU010000064.1:0-5450 GCA_036825655.1 Flavobacteriales bacterium
CGGCGCCGGCAACGGAGCCGACCTCGACGCGTGGCTCGCCAGCAACGGCGGCGCTACCGCAACGGACGCTTGCAGCGGTGTAATGTGGAGCAATGATTATAGCATGATGGATTTGTCTTGCGGAGCGACGAGTTCGGTAACTGTGACCTTCACAGCATCGGATGCATGTGGCAATGCTTCCAGCACTGCTGCGACATTCACTGTGGAAGACACCACAGCGCCAGAATTCACCCAGGTTCCTGCGGATCAAGTGAACGACTGCGACGAGATGGAATTCATCGCGCTAGCGTCGGATGCTTGCAGTGCAGTGAGCATTGTGGAATCCCGTGAGGTCATCAGTGAGGATGATTGCGGCAATTACGAACACATAGTGACGCTCACGGCTTCGGATGCCTGTGGCAACGAAACCGCTTATGCCTTCACCATTGTGGTGAACGATGAAGTGGCTCCGGAAATCACAGACTCGGAGGGTGTTGAAAATGGCGGTATCGTTCCCGTTTGTGCGGAAGACATCTGGGGCGCAGTGGACATTCCTGAACCTCTGGCCCTGACGGCAATGGACAACTGTTCCGGTGACGTCGAAATCACTTTCACTGAAACGTATGTTGGTGAATATGCACCGAGTGACGATGTAACGAGCTACTGCTTACCGGCTGATCCAGGGACCATGGAAGATGGATTGACATGTGATAATTTCACTTCGCACTCTGCCCGTCTATTCAATTTCCCTGGAGAAGAGTTCTATACACTGTTGGGAGGTTTGGTGACCAATAATGCAGACGGTTCGGCCCATTTGACCTTGGATGTGGTTGGAATGGGGAATGCGAATGCAGGTTGGACATTTGAAATTGACCTCAATGAAGGCCTGAACTGGCAGGATTGGGTTGACCAACCCGGTCCACAGAGTTTCAAGTCGGATTGTGGCTTGGGCGATCACACGCAGTGGCTCTACTACATCCTCCAGTCGTCTAGTACGGCATCGGGATGGGGTGAATACGATGGCGCGGAATTGTCGTTGACTCACCAACCTTCGAATGGTTTCTTCGGATTCCAAATGGGTGAAGGAGCCAACAACAAGAACGCAAACCATGGTTACAGCGGTTGGTTCTATTACATGGGTACCTTCAACGGTGCAGATGTGATGGGAACAGGTGACGTATTCGGAGACATGGATTGCAGCTTGCCATGGAGCATTGAGCGGGAGTACACCGTCTCTGATTGCAGTGGCAACACAACCAACTTCTCGTACACGGTTGATGTCAATGGTATGACTTGTGAGCCAATTGATCCAACACTCGATGGCAACGACGACAGCGACAGCAGCTGGGGAAGTGACGCCGATGGCAGCGGTTCCATCAGCGACGATGATTCCAATGACGGATCGGAAGACTCGAAGTTGCGATTGCTCGGACTCAGCCCGAACCCGGTGAACGAGGTTGCCTTGCTTTCCTTCGTGACTTCAGTCGATGAACTGGTCACGGTCAATGTGTACAACAACGCAGGGGTGTTGGTGACAATGTTGTTCCAAGGCCAAGGCTTTGCTGATGTGCCTATGATGCTCGAAGTATCGGCCAACATGTTTGAAACGGGTCTTTACCAGATTCAGATTGTCTCTGATAACGGAAGCATTACCACCAAACTCATGGTGGGCAGCTGAAACTGATTTTGATTAGAACTGCGGTTCACAACGAAAGCCTCTCCAGCGATGGAGGGGCTTTTTTGTTTTGTTCTAACTTCTCTTAGGATTGTGATGCGGCGGTTTGCCAAATCGGTCGGAACTTTGCGTTATAAATTTTGAATTCCATGGTAACCCAACGCTCCCCGAAAGAAACGTACGCCTCAAGCACACGCATTGTCATGCCCAATGACACGAATACCCTTGGAAATTTGATGGGGGGTAACCTGCTCAATTGGATGGACATCAATGCAGCGATCAGCGCGCATCGTTGCAGCCGACGGATCTGTGTGACGGCTGCAGTAAATAATGTCTCGTTCAAAAAGCCCATCAAGTTGGGTGACATTGTGACGATCCATGCAGAGGTGACTCGAACGTTCAACAGTTCCATGGAAGTCTTCATGCGGGTGCACGTTGAAAATCACCTGACGGGAGAGCAAAGTTTGTGCAACGAAGCCATGTACACGTTTGTGGCGGTGGACCAGTTGGGCGCTCCAATTGCGGTGCCAGCAGTTTTACCAGAGAATGAAGAAGAGCAAGAACGTTACGCTGGGGCATTGCGGCGTAGGCAATTGCGTTTAGTGCTTGCAGGCAAGATGAAGCCAGCAGACGCGACCGAGCTGAAGGCTTTGTTTGATTGAGTTAAGATGCGAATGTATGCCGGTGCATGCATTCCGATTCTCCATTGAACCGACAACGATTGCCCAACTTGGAGCAGGGACGCATGGGGTCTCTGCGTTCTGGCAAAATCTCGACCGATCCATCAGTAGGTCGCCAAGGGGACATGCCCAAAGAAGGCCGCGTGCAGCCCCAAATGGATGTCACGGGTGTTCCCATTGCTGCGGCGAGGTGCATCATGCCTGTATCTCCGGAATACGCTCTTTCAGCGGCACGGATCAACGCAGCAGACTCCCCAATAGACGTTTTTCCAACAAGATTCACCACGGAATGATCGAATCCCTTGCTGAGGATTCCTGCTGTTTCCGCATCGCCGTTGCCTCCAATGAGGACCGTTCGATGGCCTTTGGCTTGGGCCTTGAGAATGAGGGATTGCATCAATTTGAGGGGCATTTGCTTTCCCGCGTGTGCCGCTCCCACGGCAATGATCTCCCAAGGGCCTGCCGAGCGATCGAACCCGGACGGCAACACCGCGGATTCAAAAATAGCGGGCCAGGCATCGGGTATGTTTGCTCCAAATGCTCCGCGAAATGAGTCGATGTAGCGTTCCACGATGTGGGCAACGGCGCGTTTTTGCCATCCACGCACGAGCATCCACTTGGCCAGGTTTTCTTTTTTTAAAGTGAACGCCACGCAACCGATGGTCCGTTTGATGGCGCGTGATCGAACGTTGGAATGAAGGTCAACGATGTAGTCAATCTCAGCTGCTTTGAGCACCTCAGTCACCTCAGACGTGGCCCGATCAATCGTATGAATGCCGTCGACAAGTGCTCCAAACCCTTCAACGACAGGTCGCATCGTTGATTTGGTCAGAAAATGAATTTCGCACGGTCCGTGAATGGCTGCTCGAAGACTGACCAATGCGGGAGCGGTGAGTAACACATCTCCGATGGATGAGAACCGAATGACGAGTATGCGTGTAGGCCGGCTGGACATGCTGCAAAGCTAAGTAAGCGATTAAAAGAAAAGGCGTCCCGAGAAGGACGCCTTTTCAAACTGTGGAGAGACCGGGATTCGAACCCGGGTTACCCTCTCAGGTAAACACGCTTTCCAAGCGTGCGCCTTAAGCCACTCGGCCACCTCTCCTAATTCCTGCAGCGAGCTGCAGAGCGGATGCAAAAGTACCGAAAAACAAGACGTGAATCCAAATTGATGAGCGGCGCTGATTTCAGGTCAATGCGCTGAAACGCGTCAATTCGCCTCGTACGTTCCGAAGCATGAAGGAGCGGGCCTCTTCGTCCGCATAACCGCGTCCCAGACAAACCATCAGTTTCGTCAAGGCAGCCTCGGTGGTCATGTCACCTCCGGGGACTACCCCGCAATCGCGCACCAAGTGAGCTGTGGCATAGCGCTCTGGATGCACGGCGCCATGGCCGCATTGGGTGACATTTACAATGGTCACTCCTCGGTTGTGTGCTTCGCTCAAAATGGATTTCAACGCGGGATTGGACGGTGCGTTTCCGGAACCAAATGTGGAGAGAACCAAACCGCGTAAATCAGGCCAATTGGTCATGCGCTCAATCACCTCCAAAGGTTGTCCAGGAAACAAGGGAAGCCATGCGACTCGGTTGTCCATCGCTTCATTCACGTCGAATGCTGCAGTGGCATCCCGGTACATCAATCCCTCGTTGTAAATGATGTCAACACCCGCTTCTGCCAAGGAAGGAAGGTTGGGACTAATGATGGCCTGCATGGATTCAGCACTGGCTTTGTGCGTTCGGTTTCCCCGAAATAGCGAAGACCCGAAATAAACGGCAACCTCCTGTACAATGGGCTCATTGAAACGCACGGAAGTTGCGATGTCTACCGCGGCCAAAAGGTTTTCCCTGCCATCGGTTCGCGGCAAGCCAATGGGCAGTTGACTTCCCGTAATGACAACGGGCTTGTGGAGTCCTTCGAGCATGAAGCTCAAGGCAGAGGCCGTGTACGCGAGCGTGTCTGTTCCGTGTAAAATCACAAAACCGTCGAATTCGTTGTAATGGTGCTTGATCGCCTTCGCCAACTCGAGCCATTCTTTTGTGCCCACGTTGGAGGAATCCAATGGCGGCTCAAAGGAAATAATTTCCACTTCTCGATTGGGTTGTTCCAATTCGGGAACATGGCGGTGAATTTCATCGAAATCAAGCGGAACGAGTCCTCCGGAAGCATCTTGAACGCTCCCGATTGTGCCGCCTGTGTAGACGACCAAAACGCGGCTTTTATGAGGTTCAGAGCGGGTCATTTGCATTTAACTTCATCCATTCAACTTGAAAAGCGCCCGGGCATTTTGTGTCGTGATGTCGGCAACGTGAGCCAAGGACATTTCCCAGAGATCAGCGACGCGCTGCGCAACGACGCGTGTGTAGGAGGATTCATTGCGTTTGCCTCTGTGGGGGACGGGAGCGAGGTAAGGGCTGTCCGTTTCCAAAATTACCCGGTCATGGGCAACGTGGGGGAGAACTGCGTCGAGCCCCCCATTTTTATAGGTGGAAACGCCACCAATGCCCAGGTAAAAACTCCCATAGTCGAGGATTCGTTCAGCTTGGCTGAGGTTGCCGGTAAAGCAATGCACCACACCGGAAAGGGATTCGTCATTCACCGAATCCAAGGCTTCGAATAGAGCGTCAAATGCCTCCCGAACATGGATCACAATTGGGAGGTTGAGGGATTTGGCCCATTGCACTTGCTGCTTGAACGCTTCGTGCTGAATCTCTAACGTGGTTTTGTCCCAATGCAAGTCGAAACCAATTTCTCCAATGGCCACGTATTGGCGTCCGGACGAGTGAAGCGTTTCTTCAATGGTCTGCAATTCATTTTGCCATGCATCGGGCTTTACATGGCAGGGGTGCAATCCCATCATGCCGAAACAGCGGTCGGGCCATTTATCCATCATGGCGTGAACCCGTTCGATGGAGTCGCTATCGATGTTGGGCAGTAAAAGCGTTTTCACGTCCGCTTCCATGCAGCGTTCCATCGCCGCAGCCCGCTCTCCGTCAAAGGCGGGTTGGTACAAATGGGTGTGGGTGTCGATGATGTGCACTGCGCGAAGATAGCGCAGACAATTAAAAATGAATCCGTCCTTCGGCGTAGGTTATCGCGTGACCGAACAGATGGACGC
>DAISXU010000064.1:5460-12906 GCA_036825655.1 Flavobacteriales bacterium
ATCTGTCGAATGTTGATACACACGGAGCTTGACATCGATGAGGTGCACGGCGCGAAGTTAGTGAGGAAGCAGGGTTAGTCGTGCTGCTTGGACTGCCGGCCTACGCTTCGAATTGGATTTGACCTGTTGCAAAGGTGATGGCATGTCCAAAGACCAGCACGCGGTTGGCCAAAACTTCGCATTGCAATTCCCCACCGCGGGCGGAAATCTGACGGGCGTTCAGGTTTTTTTTACCCAAGCGTTCGCTCCAAAAAGGAGCCAATGAACAATGCGCTGATCCAGTCACAGGATCCTCCAAAATGGTTGCCTGAGGCGTGAAGAACCGAGAGACAAAATCGCAATTCGTTCCGGGGGCAGTCACCGCAACTCCGCCGTGGCCGAGATTGATTTGGTCAAACACAGGGCGGTCTATGGTTAACCGGGCGACATCCGACTCATGGGGATAAACCAAGACGAAGTCACGGGCTTTGAGAATTTCAAGGGGTTGCGCACTGAGCGATTCGGATATGGACTTTGGCAATTCTGCCGGTTTAGGAGCGCGATTGGGCAAGTCCATTCGGTACTGGTTTTTGGACCGTTGGACTTCGAGTTTGCCGCTGATGGTTTCAAATGAAACAGCCATTCGTTGAGGTTCAAGGTGATTGAGAACCACGTGTCCCGCTGCTAAAGTCGCATGACCGCACAGGTCGATTTCAATGTCTGGTGTGAACCAACGCAAACGATAATGTCCCTCATCCGCAACCAAAAAGGCGGTTTCAGCGACGGCATTTTCCCGAGCAATGTTTTGGAGTGTCGCATCATCGATCCAACGTTCTAGGACCACAACACATGCGGAATTCCCTGAAAACACTTGCTTGGTGAAGGCATCGACTTGAAAAAAAAGAGTGTTCATGTAGGTTCAATCAGCTTTGGGCAAGGTGCAGGAATTGCGTGCAAACGAAGCATGCTTAAATCTAACGGAAATTCTCTTTGCTCGTTGGTGCACCGCGAATTACATTTGCACACTTGCGAAAGTGATAAACGATCGCAAAGCGACACGATTGAAATAACACGAATTAAGATTCACATGAAGAAGTTGTTTGCCCTCTTTGCAATTGCAGGGTTGATTTTCATCAATTTTCCGAACGCAACATTCGCACAAGATGCTGCGATGGAAATGACCGACACCACTGCCGTTGAGGCTGCTGGCGATAGCACCGCAATGGCTGCAGATTCCATGGCCGTTGACTCCATGGCTGCAGATTCTATGGCTGCTATTGCACCTGCTGTCGCGGATGAAGCCCCAGCCGAAGAAACACGCGAAGTATTGAGCTTTCACCAAACGGTGAAGCGTTACTTCATCGAGGGCGGTGCCACCTTTATGGCATTCGTATTGATTTGTTTGATCTTGGGATTGGCTTTGAGCATTGAGCGAATCATCTATTTGAACATGGCAACAACCAATACGGGCAAGCTCGTAGAGGGAATTGAAGGCGCATTGGAGAATGGAGGAGAAGAAGCTGCCAAGGAGGTTTGCCGCAACACAGCGGGACCGGTAGCCACCATCTTCTACCAAGGGCTTGATCGCTCATCCGGATCCTATGAAGAAGTTGCGAAAGCGATTGAGGATTACGGAAGTGTAGAAATGTCCAAGCTAGAGCGCGGCTTGAGCTGGATTAGCTTGTTCATTGCCCTCGCTCCAATGTTGGGTTTCATGGGTACCGTTATTGGTATGATCTCAGCGTTTGATAAGATTGCTGAAGCCAATACGATCAACGCATCGATTGTAGCCGGAGGTATTAAGGTAGCCTTGATTACGACGGTATCCGGTTTGATTGTAGCCATCATCCTTCAGATTTTCTACAACTACATTTTGTCGAAGATCGACAGCATTGTGTTGGACATGGAAGAGGCGTCAATGGATCTTGTTGATTTGTTGTACAAGCGAAAGCTTCAAGGAAAATAATCCACTGAATCATGGGTGATAAAGGATTAAGACTCGGCCTTTCCGTTTTGCGGATTGCGGTGATTGTAGCAGGCGTTGTCCTCAGCTACATGATCACTTCACGAAGCGGTACGGATGAGACGTTTGTCGAAGGCCAAGAGCGCTACGGTGCGCTTCTCGACGGATTGTTTTACATCATTTACTTCGTTGGAATTGCCTGCGCGGCCGCAGCAATTTTGTTCGGATTGGGATTCTTGGTCCTGAAATTGATGAACAATCCAAAAACCGTGATGGGCACAATCATTGGCTTTGTCGGTTTTGTGATCATCGGACTCCTCAGCTTCTATGTGCTGGCGGATGACACTGTGCTCAATGCATACGAAGCCAGTGGAATCAAGGTCTCTGCGGGTGAAAGCCTCTTCGCAGGGGGAGGGTTGTATTTTGTCTACCTCTTAGGCAGTTTATCCATTTTCACAATCGTTGTGGCAGAAGTGCGCAGCGCATTGAAATAAGAGAAGAATGGCACGCCGAGAATTAGCAGAAATCAACGCAGGCTCGATGGCGGATATCGCGTTCCTGCTCCTGATCTTTTGGCTGGTCACGACCACCATTGATTCGGACGAAGGAATCAAGCGACAGCTTCCTCCTCCGGTGCCTCCAGACATTGATGTGCCTCAGGCGAAGGAACAGAATGTTTTCAATGTGAAGGTGAATTTCTTGGACGAATTGCTCGTTGAAGCGGAGCCATTGGACATTGAAGACCTCAAAGACAAGGCCAAGGATTTCCTCATTGCTACGGGCGATGGCATCATGGCGCACCCCGTGGGCCGGGAGACGGTCGGCAAGAGCCGGGAAGTTGTTCTGGTGACGGGAGCCAATGGAAAAACCAATGCGGCTTTCCCCGAACGCCTCTGGGTGAGAAAGGTGGATGTAAAGCAACGGATTGCAGAATACGAAGCTTTTGTAGCCGCAGCCGAAGATGACAACCGGCGAAAAAACTACACCAAGGTATTGGCGAGTTGGGAAGACAAGCTGGCGACCATCGAGCTATTGGATGGGGATTACAAGGAATTGCCGCCTTCAGCATTGATTTCCATGCAGAATGACAATGCAACGACGTATGACACTTATCTGCAGGTGCAGAATGAATTGCAGTCTGCGGTGAACGAATTGCGGGATGAGTTAGCGGTGGCTAAGTTTGGTCGCACCTACAAAGAGTTGGAGGATTTGTACGATCGCAATACGGAGGATGGTGAATTGCTGAAGAAAATCATTGCGGTTCGTTCGGTATATCCGCAACGAATCTCTGAGGCTGAGCCGCGCGAAGGATCAACTTACTACTGATATGGGAAAGTTTAGAAAAGGAAATAAGCGGGGCATGGCCACGATTTCGACAGCCTCGCTGCCGGACATCGTATTCATGTTGCTGTTCTTCTTCATGGTCGCCACGGTCCTGCGAACCGAAGAAGAGAAGGTCCGATTGATTCGCCCGGAAGCATCGGAGTTGTACAAGATTGAAAAGAAGCACTTGATTCGTTACGTGAACATAGGTGTCCCTATGGATCGGCGCTATGGAACGGAGCCGGTCATGCAATTGAATGATGCTTTTTCTTCTCCCGAAATGATTCAAGACTGGGTCAGTACAGAGCGATTGACTTTAGCTGAATCTGAACAGAGCAAGATGTGGGTTTCCTTAAAGGTGGACAAAGACACGAAAATGGGAATCGTCACCGATGTAAAGCAGGAATTGCGCAAGGCTTCTGCCTTGAAGGTGCTCTACTCTGCCTCTGGCAGGGAGCGGACCCAGTCGAGCAATTGAGTCATTATCATCTTTCATGGCGGTGGATTGGTCAGAAACCACTTTGCGGATAGACTTCCCTAATTTTTGAGAGCCTTGGCAGCCCCAAGAATTTTGTCGGCCAAAATATTGCTGAGCTTGAAATAACTTTCGTGGCTCCAACCGGCCACATGCGGAGACAGCACAACACGATCGTCTCGTGTCAAAGCGCCCAGGGCATTCGGGCGTGCCGCCAATCCTTCCAAGCTTTTCTTTTCGTATTCAAGCACATCCAATATTGCCCCTCTGAGGTGGCTTGAGATTAGCCCTTCAGCCACTGACAAAGTGTCCACAACTGCTCCTCGTGAAGAGTTGATGAGAATGATGGGTTTTTTGAACTTATGAATCCAGTCCGTGCGAACCATTTGTTTCGTTATTTCTGTCAAAGGGACATGGATAGAAACCACATCGCAATGGGTGAAAATGGCATCCATTCCGACCTCTTCAACACCATGTTCGCCGTTGAAACCCCGTTTGGCGATATCATGGGCGAGGACGCGGCAATCGAAACCAACGAGCCGCTGAGCGAATGCGCGCCCCATGTTCCCATAACCGATGATTCCAACTGTCTGGTGACCGAGTTCCGAACCGCGATGGGCTTCGCGATCCCAACCGCCACTACGAACATGTCGATCGGCTTGATGAAGCTTGTGCAGCAACATGAGTAGCTGCCCAATCACATGCTCTCCAACAGAAGCCGCATTGCCTTCAGGGGAGTTGATGACCTGAATGCCAGAGTCTGCGGCTGCTGCGGTATCGATGTTTTCGAGCCCCGCGCCACTGCGAGCAATCCATCTCAGCTCAGGCATGGCCTGAAGCATGGGAAGGTCCAGGGTCAATCGGGAGCGCAAAACAATGCCGTGGACATTGGAAAGTGACCCTTCTAAGATCGCATTTCTGCTCAGCTGGTTCTCCCAGCGACACGACATGCCGTGCGCCACCAGTCGTTCAAACAAAACCGGATGAACTGCATCGAGAAAAACAACCTGCTCCATCATCTCACCCGAGAATTAAGCCACTGATTAGGCTTCCAACTGCGAAATAAATCATCAATCCGATGATGTCATTGACGGTCGTGATAAAGGGGCCAGTGGCCAAGGCGGGATCAATGTTGTAACGATGCAACATCAGCGGGACAAACGTTCCGAATAAGGCAGCGAAAATGATGACACAGAGCAAAGCGAGGCTCACGGTGATGCTCAAGGCCACTCCAAAATTAAGTAAGAGGGTCACCCCTAATATGATCAAACCGCAGATGAGGCCATTCAGGATTCCCACACCCAACTCCTTTGATAAACGTCTGAGCAGATTATTCGTGTTGATGTGGCTCGAAGCCAAACCTTGGACCACAATTGCCGCGGATTGCACACCGACGTTTCCGCCCATCGCTGCGATCAGGGGAATGAACAGTGCCATTTCGACATTTTCTTTGATGTCAAACCACCCGATGACGTATGCGCCGCCAATTCCACCGATCAAGCCTATGAGCAGCCAGGGCAGTCGCGCGCGAGTGAGTGTAATCACGCTGTCACTCGATTCAACATCTTCTGAGATTCCGCTTGCGAGCTGGTAATCCCGTTCGGCGTCTTCAATGATGCTGTCGACGGCGTCATCAATGGTGATGCGTCCCACCAGCTTTTGCTCCGAATCGACCACGGGCAAGGCAACTAAATCGTAACGCTCCATCAACATGGTTGCCTTTTCAGAAGGCTCGTGCGCTAGGATTGTGACAATCCCTTCCTCTTTCTGCAATTCTGCAATCTTGGAGCGCGTGCTCTCAGCGCTCAAGAGCAGGTGCTTCATGCTGAGTCGGCCCGTTAGACGTTCTTCGGTATCGACCACGTAAACGGTGTAGACTTGGTGCAACTCCTCCGCTTGCCGTCGAATTTCACGGATGGCCCGGGTCACCGTCCATTCCGCTTGAACTTTGACCAATTCCTTTGCCATCATCGCGCCTGCGGTGCCTTCTTCGTAGTTCAGCAGATCTCGGATGTCCGATGCACGTTCGTCATTGTCCAAATGACCGATGACCTCTTCTGCTTTGTTGGGGGGGAGTTCAGACAGAACATCGGTGGCATCATCCGAATCCAATTGTCCCACAACCCCTCCGGCAATTTCTTCGGCGGTCATTCCTGACAGCAAATCGGCACGCTGATCTTCATCCAGTTCAATGAGCACGTCAGCTTTGACTTCGGTGTCCAATAGTCGGAATAGGTAACTCGCAGACTCCAAGCGCATTTGGTCGAGAATCTCCGCGATGTCGGTAGCGTGTAAATCGCTTGCCCATGCGCGCAGCTCTGTGTCCTGACCCGCTTCAATGCGATCCGTTAGTTGCTGGATGAGGTTCTTGTCGATGTTGATCATGACGCAAGGTGCTGCCCAAAGTTAAACAGGACTTGCGAGTAGAGCAGTTCAGACTGGGATTTACATTCGCTTTTTTCGCTTGCTCTCGAAAAATGACTTGATCAAGGCACTGCATTCATCCTCCAGAACACCCCGGTCAACGGTGGTTTTCGGATGAATCAATCGATCCTTGGAATGGTTGCCCCACTTTTGAAAACCCCGTTTTTCATCCGAAGCCCCGAATACGATTCGTCCAACCCGTGTCCAGAATGCGGCCCCGGCGCACATCGGACAAGGTTCGAGTGTGACGTATAGGGTGCATTGATCGAGGTGCTTTCCACCGAGGAACTCCGAAGCAGCAGTGAATGCTTGCATTTCAGCGTGTGCAGTGAAGTCATTAAGCCGCTCACATAGATTGTGTGCGCGGGCAATGACCTGATTGCGGGCTACGATTACTGCGCCGACGGGAACTTCGTCCTGTTCAAACGCATATTGCGCCTCGGCCAATGCCAGGCGCATGAAATGTTCATCGTTTTTGGGCTGTTCCATTTTGAATGCAGCAAAGTTAATCGGTCACGAATCCCTGCAGCACGGAACACGCCAAAACGTTCGGCTCATGCGCGAGAATCTCCCCGGTTGTAGCAGGCAATGAGCCTCGTTCCAGTTCGGATTGGGATATGGTGGCCATTCCCCAGCGCTTTTTCCAATGGCGGGCAAGTTGAAGTTGTTCCGGTTGTCCAGGCGTAGGGACCAGAATGGCTGATTTTCCGAGTGCGGCCAAGTCCAAAAGGGAGGAGTAACCGGATCGGCAAACAATTGTGGTGGCGCCGCTCAGGGCTGATGAAAGCTCATCGCGCGATGGGTTGGGCCAGACCGTCATGTTGCCTTCCTGTTCCCGCTGGCCCGACGGGCGTCCCGCGATTAAAAGCCCGGGCGCTGAATCGGCCATGATCCACTGGCGCAGCGCAGCTTCCATGAGGCTTCGGTGCGGCTCTGGACCGCTGACCATTCCAACTCGGTTCCATGGTCCGGCTTCTTCGGTCAAAGACAACCGGCTGAGCACACCAATCGAAGTTTGATGCTGAAGGGGATTGGCGGAAGCCAGGCTGCCCGATAGTGCGAAATCCGAAGTATCGGGAACCCAAACGGCTTCGAAACGTTTTGCTTGTTGGATGACAAATGCCTTCGCAAGCCATCGCAGCGGATACGGAACGGGAAGTTGCAATTGATGCGAAATCAAAGCAGAATGCACGCTTGGGTGGGCGACACCGTAACAATTGTCGCTGACAATGTGTGAAATGTTATGCCGCGCGACCTGCGCAACGGTCCATCGCTTCTCGGA
>DAISXU010000065.1:0-12815 GCA_036825655.1 Flavobacteriales bacterium
CCTTTTTGGGCCCATTTCTGCGCTTGTGTCATGGCAAAATCGGTCCAATCGATGGGTGGTATTTCAGGCCGCTTTTCTGGAAGCCTGGCCTCCAATGAAACGTGCTCAATCTCCATGTGTTTCCCACCAGGAGTGAAAGCTTCTTCCAGTTGTTTCAAATACCGACTCGGCTCATTTTCGGTGTCATCTTTTCGATAAACCAAAATCACTTCCTCCGCGCGATTCATCAGTCGATAGAGATAATAGGCATAGATGGCCTCCTTTTTATGGCGATTGGGCAGCCCGATTTCATAGCGCAAATCCGAGGGGATGAAGCTGTCTACGCGACTGGATTTGGGCAGCGTGCCTTCGTTGCAATCCAAAACAATCACGCGCTTGAAATCGATGGCCCGTGTTTCGATGATCCCCATGATTTGGAGACCAGATTCAGGTTCGCCATGCAGGCTGATGCGCTCTTGATTGAGCACTTGAAAGACCAAATCTCGTACGTCCCGAGTCGATTCAAATACGGCGTGTTTTTCCTGAAACCGCGCACAAATGCTCACCGCTTCGACAAGCGGCTGCCAGGAAGCCCGCATCCAAGGATCGCTGTCTTCTCCCAGTCCATCCAAGCGCTGTTGCATGCGACCGCACCACGTTTCCAGTGCCAAGAGGAATTCGTTTGGGGCGCTCAAGCGCAGTTCGGACAATTCTTGGAGCATCCCTTTCACCAGTTCTCCTTCGAGTTCAGCGAGTTCTTCTTGACCGACCCAAACCCAGTGTTTTTTCGCCAGCTTCCCAAGAAATGCAGCCGCTTGATTTGGTAGGTTTTTCCCGCCTAACGTTTTGGCCACGGGGTGGCACAACAACGACCTGATGTCATCATGCTTCCAGCTGCTACCGGTTTGCATGATCATTCGGAAAACGTGTTCGAAAAACCCAGCGACGGACGTTTCAGACCAGGACAGCCCCATGGTGATGTTCACAGGTTCATCCCCCAAATCCAGGCTTTGCATAAGCATGGACAGCTGCTTGCCATCGGGTACCACTACGACGGTGTCGTCTAGGGATTCTCCATTGGCGAGGATGCCGTGCAACGCTTCACGCACGTATTGGCATTCGAAAATGCCTGTGCTGCAGCCGACGAATTTCAGGCGGGGCGGGGCGGTGGAGAGCCGTTGGCTCAAAGGCTGAATGTCGAGGTCCTTTTGTTGCTCGAGGATGAACTCCCCCGCTTCCCATCCCCGCTGCACGTAGGCCTCGTCACCATCGGCAAACACCGTCAAGCGGCGGGCATCCCTTAAGCGTTTCAAATAGCCCATCTCTGCTGGAGTCAAGGCACTCATTCCGGCAAGGATGACGTGGCCAAAATCTTCTGTGCGTCCTGATTTGGAGGCCTTTCTTGCAATGGCTCCTCCCGTACCAACCCCGTCAGCGGACATGGATTCATGAAACCGATGATACAGTGGATTGAGCCGCAGGTATTGATCGAGGTAGCGTTGGCGGGATTCGGGGAACGTATCGGCTTGTTCGATGTCCCAGTGCTCGAGTACACGGATGTCGTACAGGTTGGTGAACACTTGGTTGACGTCGCAGTCGTATTGGTCCAGCTCATTGAAATCCTGCAGCGCAAGGCGCCCCCAAAGCAAGAAATTGGCAAAACCTCCTCGTTCTGCTTTCGTGCCATCGGCTTGAGGAACTTCAAGGTGTGCCATGTACAACCGAGCGAGGGCCTCCATGGAGGAAATCGGAGTGATTCCAGTGGATTTGCGCAACAGGCCGTTGAGGGTGTCGGTCTTGGGCAACCAACCGGGCTGCCCACCCCGGAGACGCGCGTACGTTTTTAGAAAGCGTTTTGCAGCCCGCTGGCTAGGAAGAACGACAGTGATGGAACGCGGGTCGTGATGCTCAAGAACATGGGATGCAACATGTTCAAGGAAAGGGGTAGAGGCCATGCTTCGAATCTACCGGTTTACTTATTTAATTTCAATCCATTTTTCAAAAAACCAACGAATGACTGACGCCCCTCTGAGGTTTTGATGGCCCACCACATGGTCGCGAGTGTTCCCCTTTCAACTGGAAGGTCTGGAGCAGCTCCCGGTTGTTCCATGCGCTCAGATTCCAGGCCGTTGGCTTCAAAAATGCCCTGCAATGAATCGGCGACATCAAAGCGCTCTTGGGCTTGCTTTCGATAGCCCATCTGTTCTTCGAGCAATCCCAAATTGTTGTGGCTCACTGCATCCTCAGGATCGAGTTCGATGGCGCGTTGATAATCTTCCATGGCTCCCTCGAAATTCTTTGCAGCAGCACGCATCCAAGCCCTTGAAGCATAGCGGTATCCATAATTTGGTTGCAATTCGACAGCATGGTCCAACAACCGAAGCGCTTTTCCCAGGTCTTTGAGGTAAAAACAACAGATGGCCCAATCGTGCACTGCATCAGGGTTTTGGGATTCCCTTCCGCTTTCGATCAGCGACTGAAAGGCGTCATGCGCTTCTTGCCAGCTCTTGGCGTTGAGTAAATCTTGTGCTTCGGTTAAGGAGAGGGACATGCTCAAAGGGCTTTGTTCAAAAATACGGCGGAGCAGGGGTAGAGTGGGCCTACAAACAAGAGAACTTGAGGCCATGCAAGCATCGATGAAGTATCCGGTGTATCGGAAGATGAATGGAGGAGGCACTTGGTACCGCGTGGAGGGCCCTGCGCGCTGGGTCGAATTTCAGCAGATAGGCGCACGTTGGATTCGCCATGAAGTAGCTGTGAGGCAGCATCCTGAGCGCATGACCCTTCAGGATTTGTTGACCGACAACGACCGGTATTTGCACTCCACGGAGGTTGAATGGAAGGCAGCAATGGACCATCAGCTTCCTGCTGGATTCCCAGGGTGTGCAGTTTCATCTGAACCCGTGATCAGAACCCAAAATGAAGATTTGGGCGGATTGACCACTTTCGGAGTCCCTGGTCGAGCGGCTTCTTTCATCCGAGCCCAATCCGATGACGCGGTACGATCTGCGCTGAATGATCGGCATTCTGACGAGCCACTTTTGGTCTTGGGCGGTGGGTCGAACATGCTCCTCCATGCGGATTGGCCGGGTTTGGTGGTTCATGTGGATGTGCGGGGAATGCACGTCATTTCGGATGACGGCAGGTGCGTTGAGGTGGTGGTAGGGGCTGGAGAACCGTGGCACGATTGGGTCATGCGGACGGTTGAGGAAGGATGGAGGGGGCTGGAAAATTTGGCCTTGATTCCAGGTCGCGTGGGTGCAGCCCCGATGCAGAACATAGGGGCTTATGGTGTAGAAATTAAGGACCGATGTGTTTGGGTAGAGGCCATTTCCATTGAGGATGGTGCGATGCGCCGTTTCACTTCGGAAGAGTGCGAATTTGGTTACCGCGAGAGCATTTTCAAGGGGCAAGAGCGTGGCCGCTGGGTCATTACTCGGGTGGCTTTTCGTTTGGATCGACAGGCACCACTGAATACCGGTTACGGTGCCATTCAGGAGGAACTATCTGCCGTGCCGCAAACTGCTTGGACGGCTCGGGATGTGGCAGAAGCGGTGATTCGCATTCGGCGATCCAAGCTTCCAGATCCTGCGAAATTGGGCAACGCTGGGAGCTTCTTTAAAAACCCGGTCTTAACTGCTGAGGCCTTTGCCCAATTTACACTGCACCATCCCCAAGCTCCTCATTACCTCCAAGCGGACGGAACGGTCAAGTTGGCTGCGGGTTGGTTGATCGAGCAGGCAGGTTGGAAAGGCCATGATCGAGGAACACATGGCGTCCATGACCGACAAGCTTTGGTTTTGGTCAACAAAGGCGGAGCCACGGGAGCCCAAATATGGGAATTGGCCCAAAACATCCGCCAAGATGTAATGGACCAATTCCAGGTAGACCTCGAACCGGAGGTCAATCAAGTAGGGCTAAGCAACCCTAGCCATTAAAACGATGCACAAGGCACCGCGCGGGGCACACTCGGACGGTTGCGGCGGTCGTGGTCCCACTGATAGCGCAACACAAGTTCATGGCTTCCGCCTGTTGTGCTCAACCCCAAGGTTGACACCGTAATGTCATAACTGTAACCGAGCTGCCAATCGTTGGTTCCGTATCCGATGATGAACGACAGCGCGTCAACGTCATGCCCTCCCTCAACGGTGTGTCCAATCGGCAGACCTCTCCACCAAAGTCCAACGCTGAGCGGCTTCAGGTCATAGTACATCCCTACGTCCATCTGATCGAAGATTCCCTGCTTCATGTAGTTGAAGGCTACGACAAAGTCTGCATTGGAGTGGACCTTTGGATTGTTCGCTCCAATGTCCATCCGGAATCCGCCGTGCGCACTGTGTTTCACGGGCAGCAATTCCGTGTACCCCTCATACAAGCTTGCGTTGGGCGTGTTGACGTGATCGGCGCTGTAGCCCAACCACATGCTGGGGCCAATGATCAGTCCACCTGTGGCAAAATCCAAGTAGCTGTTGGAAGCACCAATTGGGCCTTCAATGGACACTTGATCTTCTGTGATGAGTTGATCACCAAAAATCAAACGGCCCATGTCCACACTTCGATTGGCACCGCCAATTTGCAAGGAAGGACGGAAACTCCAGCCATTTCCAAAATTGACGTCATAGGCGTACTGAAGTGCAATGCGCGTGGTGCTTAAAGCACCAGCACCAGCTTGCTCTTTCGAGAAGAGGACTCCGAAACCACTGTTGATGTCGCGGTTGTTCCAATCGTAACCCACATGATATCCAACAAAACCGTTGGGCATGCCGCTCCATTGGTCGCGGTAGATGCTCACCAGGCGTGCTCGGTCCATGACGCCAGCATAGGCTGGATTCACGGCGGTGGGAATGGCATTGTATTGCGTGAAACGCATATCCTGTGCGGCGACTTCATGGGAAGTGCCTGCAACCCCGATTCCAATGAGGGCTGCGAAGAGGACGGACTGCACTGGCTTCATAGCTAGTTTATATGATGGTAGAGTAGACATGTTGGGATCAGTTGATGATGAGGGTTAGGTCACCGGATTGGGTCAAACGCCGTCCATCGCTGAAACGAGCGGTTGCTTTCCAAGCATAGGTGTTTTGTGGAGCGAGTAGGCCATTGACATAGCCATCCCATCCCACCATGGGATCAGAGGAGCGGAAGATCATCTCACCCCAGATGTTGAACACGGACATTTCAAATTCTTCGATTCCAGCGTGGTTCGGGTGAAACACGTCGTTGTCGAGATCGCTCAGGTTATAGCTTCCTCCTTGCGGGCCTTCAAGGTTTGGAGTGAATGCCGTTGGGAATTCCATGAACCCACCAGGCTTAGCCCAAATGGCATCGATGTAAGTGTGCGTATCGGTGCAACCGAAATCGTTGCGCACTGCAAGTGACACCGTGTACAAACCTGCCTCCTCGTAGCTGTGACGTGGATGCTGGTCAAAGCTCGTCGCGCCATCGCCAAAGTTCCAGAGGTATTCAATGGCATCTTCAGATGATTGATCGACGAAGGTCACTTCACCCCCTGGAGCAATGACTTCATAAGGCGTGAATTGGAACAGGGCAATGGGGCTAGGCAAGACCACAACCACAGATTCGTGGATGATTTCTTGCACCAAACCTTGGTGACCCGTAACACGCAGTTTCACGTCATAGACACCCGGCAAATCGTACTGGTGCACTGGGTTGATGTCTGAGCTTGTCGCTCCATCACCAAAGTCCCAAAGCACTTCGGCAGCAAATTCTGATTCGTTGGTGAAAGCCACATGCACGGGTGCGCACCCCTCTGCCTCTCCTGTGAATTCTGCCACAGGTGCGGGAGCATGGATGATCACGGTTTGGGTCAGCGCATGATCACAGAATCCATTGTCGACGTCCAAAGTGACATCGAACGACCCCCAGGTGCCGTAGTTGTGAACCCCTGGGTTGAAGTCGTTGGTGCTGCCTCCGTCGCCAAAGCTCCACGTGTGAACTGCACCTTCACCACTTTGACTCAAGTTGGTGAAGGCAACACTCGCATTGGGAAACGTCTGCTCCATTGGGGTGGCGAAGAATTCCGCTACAGGCTCAGGGTGCACTACGACGCCAACAGACATGGTATCCGTGCAGCCATAGCCCGATGCTGCCACCAACTCCACGACAAAGGTTTGATCTGTCGGCCCATCGTTCACCAAGGTGTGCAATGGATCAGAGGCGATGGACGATGTGCCATCTCCAAAGTTCCAAACAAAGCCACTCGCTCCTGAAGACTGGTTCACCAGGACCAATTCAAGCGGAGTACACCCTGCTTCGACGACATCGAATTGCGCCGTTAACTCTGGATTGACTGTGACTGTCACGCTGGTGGTCGCAGTGCATCCATGGGCATTCGCAACTTCTACCTCTGTCACCACATCGAGGGGCTGGTCGTAGGGGTTGAAGAAGACATGGGTGTGGTCCATTCCAGGTTCCGCGATGGGCTCGTCATTTCCGTGTGCCCACGTTGTGCTCACACCGCCAGCGGCTTGGAAGGTCGCCTCAATGGGGTAACATCCTGTCAATTCCAAAACTGAAACGTTGGCTTCAGGTGTGCCAAACACCGTGATGGTCTGGGTGGTTGTGTCTGCGCATCCAAATCCATTTTGTGCAATCAACGTTACCGGAATGTCCAAGTCAGCCGAGTCCAAATTGATGAAGGAGTAAACTGGAGAGACATCGGTTAACGTCGCTCCTTCTACAATCCACTCAAATTGATCTGCATCGTTGCTCAGGTTAACGAGCAAGCCGTTGACCGGAGAACAGCCGCTTGTGGGTGCACCAAAGTGCGCCTCCGCGTCAGGATAAACGGTATGGGAAACCTCTGCCACAGCGACACAACCTTCAAGGGTCGTAGCTGTTTGCGTGATGACAACGGTAGCGGGGTTTGCATAGGGGTTTTCAAAGTAAACCGTTTCGCTCTCCGCATCCGGTTGAGCAAGGGATCCTCCGTTTGAAAACGCATACGTTACGTTGTCGGCACCATTGACCGCGTGCGTCAACTCCACGGGGCTTCCAGCGCAAGCAGATGCTTCGTCGACGCTGAGCTCCACCTGTGGGGTCGCCCATGCAGTCAAAGGCAAAAGCAAGCTGTCCTGGCAACCGTGACTTGTTGCAACGACCATCGCCAAGGCAGAAACACCGGCATCGACAAGGGTTGTGGCGAAAGCCTCACCTTCACCTGCGGGAGACCCGTTGAGGCTCCAAGTGATTTGGTTCAACGGTGCACCTTCGTAAGCGATGTTGGCATCGAAAGGTGTGCATCCTTCGAGGGTTCCAATGGCAGCAGCCACGGCTTCTGGGAACACTTCGAATTCTTCAGTTTTCTCTGCACTGCAACCCAATGAATGGGTCGCGGTGAGTTTGATAGACCTCACAACCGCAGCCTCTTCGCCCTCAACGATGTAGGTGTGGGAGCCGCTCATGGTGGTGTTGAGTTCATGCTCATCATCGTAGTCCCAGTGGAAACCATCAGCCTGTGTGCTGTTGTTGGTAAGCACCAAAGGGAATGGAGCACAACCTTCCGCATCGCTCATTGCGAAATCGGCAACCGGCTGTGGCTTGATGTGTACTTCATCCGTGTGGATGTTGCTGCATCCGTAGGCGTTGAAGGCTTCCAATTCAATGGTATGCGTTTCCAAATCCATGGATTCATTGGTCCAGCTGATCGACGTGAATGGGTCAGTGATGTTGGATCCATCATCGAACCTCCATGCAACAGATGACGCACCGTCAATGAACGGAGTTACCATTTCGAAGGGAGAGCAAGCGGAGTCTGCCTCCAAGGCAAAACTGAAATCGGTCGCTGGAAGCACCTGCACAGATTCTGAATGCGCATCGCTGCACCCCAGTTCATGCACGGCTGTCATGGTGATGATTCGGTCTTCAGGTTCAATCCCTCCTCCAAAGGTGAACGATTGCATTCCATTTGAGCTTACACCGTAAGCAATCCCAGCATCTGTGGAGAAAGTATAGGTGGTAGCACTTGAACTCGCATTCGTAGCATTGACTTGAAGTGGAGAGCATCCGGAAGCATTGTCCAAGCTGAAGTTGGCCTCTGGCTGCGGCTTCACATGCACCATTGCTTCATGCTGGTCGGCACAACCGTGTACGTTTTCCCCTGCAACGGTCACTGCGTATGAGGCGAGTTCGCTGGTTGCATTGCTGAAGGTGTGACTTGCGGTGCCTGCAGCGGCAGTTGTGCCATCGCCGAAGATCCAAGTCAAGGATTCTGCGCCCTCAATGGCCGGCAGGTTCACGACCATTGGCGAACACGCGGAGTCGACGCCAAGTTCAAAATCGAACTGCGCTTCAGGGAATACGGTGAGCATTTCGGAACGGCTGTCGGTGCATCCAAGGGGGTGAACAACAGTGAGTTCCACCAATTGCTGAACCACATCAGATCCGCCGTTGAATACAATGGTCTGGCTATCAGAAGGCTCAACGCTCCAGGCTTCACCAGAATCTGTGGTGAAGTTGTAGGTAGCACCTTCAGAGCTGGTGTTGGTCACGCTTACACCCAATGGCGCGCAGCCCTCATTCAAATCCAACGTGAAGTCAGCCGAAGGCATCGGCTTGACAGGAACATCAATGGTGGCTGTCCCAGAACACCCATACGTGTTGGTTCCGTTCATGCTTACCGTAAACGTCACCAGTTCATTGGTGAAGTTCTCAAACGTGTGCTCCGTAGCCAAGTTGCTGTCGGATGACCCATCCCCGAAGTTCCATGAGGAGGTCACGGCATTTTCAATGGCCGGGAATTCCACGTTGTATGGGGTGCAAGAAGCTTCGATGCTCGCTGCAATTTCAAACACAGGATTCGGCAGAACTTCAACCGTTTCAGTTTTCACATCGGAGCAACCAAGGGCATGATTGGCCGTCAATTCCAATTCGAATTGGGTGACATCCATTGCGCCAGGGAAGGCCAAGTTGACCTGTTCTCCCGCAACAAGCGTGACTTCTTGCCCAGCAGTTGTGGAAAGTTCGTAAGAGGTGCCTAGCGAGCTTTGATTGAAGAACACCAATTCAAGCGGATCACATCCTTGCACAGCACTCAATGAAAAGGCAGCCATCGGCTGAGGCTTCACATGAACCGTGCGCGTTGCAATGCCAGCACAGCCAAAGGCATTGATGCCCTCGAAGGTGACATCATAGCTAGCCAATGCCGTTGTCGGATTGCCCCAAATGTGAAAGGGTGCGTCATCCAAGCTGGTTTCACCATCACCAAAGTCCCACGTGCTGGTAATGGCGTCCTCCATGGTGGGCAGGTTCACAACCAAGGGTGCACAAACGGAGTCCGTTGTCAATTCAAAATCATAGGCGGGAACAGGCAGCACTTCTACATCAAACTGAGCAGATGCATGGCATCCGTTGTCCGCCAAAGCCGTTACAGAAACGGTCTCATTTACGGGAAAGGATGTGCCATTTGTCAAGGTAAATTGGGGAATCGACTCGGTTGAATTCCATCCGTTAGTCGCGCTCCATTCCAATGATGCAGCTCCAGCGGTGATGGATTCCAAGGGAACATCGATGATTCCGCAAGTAGCAGCAGGCGTGTTCACTAGGGAGATGGACGCCGCAGGAAGGGACTCAATTTGAATGGTCGCTTGGCTTGAGCAACCCGCCGCGGATTGAGCGGACAAGGTGATGTTGTGATTGGCAGGGGAATAAGTATGCATGGCATTCAAATCCGTAGTCAATCCTCCTTCGCCCAAATCGAGCACATAACTCGCTGCACCTTCAACGGTGCTGTTGAATTCCACATCCAATGGAGAACATCCACTAAGGACTGAGGCGTCCAAACCAATCACAGGATTGGCCTCGATCACAACCGTTTCGGTAACCGTTTTCGTGCAGATGTCTGTTTCTACAATGAAATCAACTTCATACGTTCCTGCCGTGCTGTAGGTATGTTCAGCTTCGAGACCAGACGCCAGAGTTCCATCGCCAAAATCCCAAGTGACGTTGGTGATTGCTTGCTCGATGGAAGTGAAGGCCACCCCACTGAATTGGGTAAGCTCACCTTCGCAAGCCGAGGTAGTAGCAGAATTAATTGTGGCTGTTGCCTCCTGATAGATGTGAACCGACTGGGTAACGGAGACGTTGCAACCGTTGGTGCCAATGCCTGTTACTGAGATGGGGTTAGATCCCGTGTTCGAAAAGTAGGTCAGGGGCATTTCCATGCCTGCTGCGAAATAGGGGCTGACAGCAAAAGACCAAACGACGTTGGAGAGCTGGCTGCCCGATGCTCCTCCTGAAATGAAGGTTGGACCGCATGATTCGAGTTGAGAAATGTTCACCTCCATCTCGGGCTTCGTCTTCACGAAAATTTCAACCGTGCTCGTGTCGCGGCAACCGATGGGATCGATTTCGCTCACGAAGATGTTCGTGACGGTATGGTACCCAGGAGTGGTGAAATTGTAGCTTACCACCCCATTGCTCGTTGGAATGAACGTGGATCCCAAGCCGAAATTCCAGTAGTTCTGGCTGCCCCCCGTTCCGTTTTGCAAGAAATTCACGCTCGAACCTTCGCACACCTGGCTTGAAGCAGAGGTAAGGTTTGCAACGGGAGGGATGACTTCAAAGCTGCCCGCAACGGTGCAACCAGAAACAGGGTCCGTGATGGACACAGAGTAGGCGCTCGCACCATCTGGATAAATGTGCGACAAGGAGGCATCACCTGCCACCCAATTCACAGTTTCTGCAGCGCTTCCATCTCCCCAATTGACGATGAATCCATCCCAATCAGAGGCGGGATTGATGTCAATTTGCGGGCTTTCGGCATAGCAGCTAACCCAAGCGGGATTAGGAGTAGCTAAGCCGCTGATATCCAGTACTTCCGGGCATTGCGCGGATCCTTGCAGCTGGGCAAAAACTCCCCATACCGAGAGTCCAATTGCCATATAGAGCGAACGATTCATGCGCTCCTTTACGCAAGTCGGCGCACTTTAGTTACGATGGGCGATGAATTGGGGTGGCTGGGCCGCTTATTTGATGGGTTCGTCGGACGCAGTGAGTTGCACCACAATGGAGGCAACGGCAGGGCAAATCGCCGCGTTTTTGGCCGTCAGGGACAGAATTCCGGCGATGTGTTTTCGATCGGTATGCGGGTATTCCCTGCACGCTTGAGGCCGGTGGTCATACACCGAACAGCGGTTGTCCTCGAGATCCAAGAATGGACATGGAGCGCTTTGGAAGACCCAATCACCATCTTCGTCCATGCGCAGGTGCGCGTCGATCAGCACTCCAGGTTTGACCCTCAGGTGCTTGGAGAGCCGGTCCAAATCCCGTTCCCGGATGATGGGGCTCGTGGTCCTGCAGCAATTGCCGCAAGTCAGGCAGTCATTTCGTTCAAACGCTTGCGCATGAGCTTCGTGGAAAGCGGCATCCAATTGCTTCGGTGGTTTTTTCTGCCACTTTTTGAATTGCGAATGGATGCTTCGCTTTGCCAATTCGGCCTCGCGCAGGGCCTGCTCCTGTGCCGGGGTCATCGCGGATCCTGGAATGCAGGATTCTGTATAAAAGCGGTGTCCGTGAGCGTATGCATGAAGGCGATGAGGTCTGCTTTCATGGACGGGCTCAACGTCAATCCGCCGGTTGTGTACTTCATGAAAGGGTCGATGGTGCTCGACCCGACCCCGCCCGAATTGTAGTGGTCGATCACTTCTTCCAACGTCGCGAACCTGCCATCGTGCATGTACGGACCTGAAAGGGCGACGTTTCGCAACGTTGGCGTTTTGAACCGACCAGAATCCAAAGGCACTCCGGTTACACCAGCAAATCCCGGATCATTGACAAAAGTCGAATCGAGGCCGTTGTTCCGGAACAGGTGATCTGTAAAAAGTGTTCCCGCTTCTGAGTGGCAGTGAAAGCAATCGCCCCCCAGTTGACCACCCGGCGTGGTTTCAGGGTCTCCTCCTTCGCGAAGGAAGATCTCGTAACCATTGAATTCACTATCGGTGAGTGATGCCTCTCCCCTCCTCCAGCGATCGTATTTGGAGTTGCCTGAAATGAGGGTTCGGACAAATTGTGCCAACGCTTTGGCCGTGCGTTCTTGTGTGATTTCTGGGTCGCCAAAAGCCGCTCCGAATGAGTCGGGATAATCCGCATCGGCTTCCAGCCTAGCCAATGCTTCAGCCCACGGAAGTGCCATCTCATCGGGGTGAGATATGGGGATTTGTACCTGTTCCTCCAAGGTTTCAGAACGCCCATCCCAGAAAAAGCTGGTGGACCACCCCACATTGACCAGAACCATTGAGTGGCGGGTGCTCAACGCGCCGTTCACCCCTGCGCTGAAGGTGGAAGGGTCAGAAAAGGCGTATTCGGGGAGGTGACAGGAGCCGCAGGAAATGGTTCCATCTATGGACAAGTTGGAATCCCAAAAAAGCAGCCGACCTAGCGCGACCCCCTCTTCGGTCATGGGGTTATCCGCAGGCACATCCATGGGGGGGAAAAACGCCGGAATATCGAGGGTGTATGGTGTTGGAGTGGGGTAGCAATCCGCACATTCCACCGGGTCCCCGCAGCGGTTGCACCCCAAGGTGCAACTCAAAACTAACAGCCAACTCCACCACCCAAATTGCTTCATGGGATCAAGGTCCAAGAGGCTGCTAGGTTGTCCATCAAGCGAGAAGCCAGCGTATCGTTGGGGCCATTGTGAGTCACTGGGTATTCGATGACGTCAATGGACTCCGTTGCGTTGAGTGCTTTGGCTGCATCGAATTGAAGCCGAAAAGTCCTCAGGTTTTGCTGCCAAACCCAGAGGTATTCTTCTCCGAACTCCAGCGTAACCACGCGGTGGCTGCTGTCGGTCCCGCAGTGGTAGGAGAGGGGCTCACTTA
>DAISXU010000066.1:0-12810 GCA_036825655.1 Flavobacteriales bacterium
CAATCTACCAGCTTGACAAGGACAAGTCTGGTTTGATTGAAATGCAAGAATTTGCATTATCCACAGGAGGTAACGAGCTTGTTTTTAGCAAACTAATGGTTCAACTCGCTAAGAAGTTGAGGATGGGCTCGTGTCGGGAAAGTGAAGTGCAATTCCTCATCCAACAATCCGGATTCACAAGGTTCCACACTCTGTTGATGTGACGCACATCAAATAACTAAATCGAATTCCGTTCATTCGCTGCGCGATTTGTCATGCGCTCGTTCGAAATCTACTTAAATTTACGGAAGATGAGCAGGTCATTTTTTCCACTAATAGCATGGCTATTGACCGCGAGTGGGTTCATTCATGGGCAAGACCCGGAGTACCTCGAAGTTGCGAGAGACCCCGAAATTCGTTACATGACACACCGGCAACCTTTTCCCTTTGCGGACAAGAACCAGCCGCTTCTTGTGACCCAATTCCACCGCAGTCCTCAAGGTGAATGCGCATTTTGGCGATTGGGAAACCTTCAGTTTTTATCGCTCGGAACGGATTCGATCCACAACATCAGCAGAAGTGTTAACAACGGTTGGAATCATGGAGCATTTCCTTATTTCAGCAACGGCGACTTTCATCTTCTAGGTGGCTATGGCTTCTGGGAGTCCCACTTCGACGACATCGTTTTTCTGCCATCGAGAGGAGAGTGGGAGCGGCTTACACGGTCGAAAGATTTCTCCAAGCCACCGTCCTTCGCTGAACACAAGGCATTCGTTGTGTCCAATGAAATGCTCGGTTGGTTGGATTGGCGCACAACTGCAGAATTCCCCAACAAAGCCGGATTTTTATGGCAGCGTAACCGATCGGGAGGGGCTTGGCTTCCCACCCACCGGATGCACCCACCGATTTCTCCATCTCATGTTCAGATGCTTTTCGATTTGAAAGATTTTCTTCTAATCGGACAATTCAATGGAGCGGTGCTGGTCATTCGCAAGTCGGATTGGCTCTACAAGGTTTCCCTCAATCAGCCCACTTGGATTGAGATGAGCAAAAGGCTTCCACCAGTTTTTCAGATCATTGCCAATGATTGGATTGAATTTCGATGGGATTCAACTGCGTCACTCACTTTGTCAATCGACTCCATTTTGCATGCCACTGAATCCCAGTCCTGGTCGCCCCTTCTGGAAGAACTGAGTGAGTCAGAAGCCCAAGAAGTCCTGGGCGTAGATCCCAATTCGGATGATGAACGAAGTCCACTCAACGCGAGATTGCTCTGGGCCATCGCATGCATCCTCACTTTTGGTACGGGCATCTATTTGAGTCAGTTCATTCACGAACGGAAACGCATGCAACAAAGGAGAGCCCGAGTTGATCAGAGTGCGCCTTTACTGGACGACCTGGGTTTGTCTGAAGAATTGTACAGCCTGGTTATGAGCAGTAAAAATTCAATGAATCTGATGGAATTCGACGCTTTGTTTCCTTCGACGAGCGAGCTAGGACAGGAAGCCGTGCGTTCTAAGCGAGCAAGAAAATTCAGAGAACTCAACATGGAATCGATGAATGTTTTTGGATTCCCGATTCTCAAGCGAGAACGGGACCCCAGCGATTCTCGGATGTACGTCTACGTCATTCAACCGCTTCCAAAATGGGTGAAGGCCGATAAGGATTAACGGTAAAGCTTTCCCGAAATCGTCATGCTTCGATCGGAAGCATTGAGTGCCACCGTTTCCGTCTTACCAACGATGTAGGGAGCCATATCGCGATCCGAAGCGGACGTGTACTTTAAGACCAATTGGCTTGAGGAGGCAGACACAACATCGAACTCGTTCCGGCCGCTGTAGCCCGACCCGCCAATCACACCGGACGTTTCGTAAACTCCGGATTTTCCGCTGGAATCAAACCGAAACGTATTGGTGCTGCTCCCAAGGGCATCTGAAGAGCGGTTTACGAAACTCCGTCCTTGCCAAAAAGCCGACAACTCTAAGGCATTTTCGCACTCGATCGCTGGGCTGAATCCAAACAAAGGCATGGCCATTAAGGCGCTGATAATGAAGTAACGCATGTTGATTATTTAGAGGCGAATTTCAGTCGAATTGACTAGGAACCAAAAAGAATTGCGTTGCATTGCGTTGCATTCGTTGCGTATCGGCACTCAGGTGTAAATTGCATCATGCGCACATTCACCACCTTCGGGACTTTTTTCTTGCTCTTTGGATGGTCTTTTTCGTCCAATGCGCAGTTGATCATCAACGAGGTTGGGGCTTTTGGTGGGGTTGAAGATGCGGCAGGGCTCGATGAAGATTGGATTGAACTGCGTAACATCGGCGGCTCAGCGCTTCCCATTGCGGGGTTCCATTTGTCAGATGACCAAGGCGACTGGCTCAAGTGGTCCTTCCCCTTGGAAGAACCTGACATGGAACCTGGAGAACGGCGCATCGTTTTGGCCTCTGGACGAGGAGGAGGTGTAAATCACTGGGACCTCATCGTACAGGAAAACGATGTTTTTCGATACGCCTATGCAACTCCTGCGGCATCGTGGAGGGTGGCAGGATTTGACGACAGTGACTGGGCACAGGGAATTGGCGGTTTTGGTTTTGGTGACGACGACGACGCCACCCCCCTCCCACCTGGCACACAAGCAGTCTACTTGCGAAAGGAGTTCACCATTGCCAACCCAGATGCTGTGACTTTTGGGCTCCTGTCCATTGATGTGGATGATGGATTCATTGCCTACCTCAACGGAAGGGAATTGAAGCGGTCCGAGAACATGATGGAATCACAACCTGGAATTGGATGGGTTCAGCCCACTTCTGATAATGAGGCGGTGCTGTACGCGGGAGGAACACCTCAAATCCATGTTTTGGATCTGGGGCCCTGGCTTCTGCCAGGCAGCAACACCTTGGCCATTGAAGCGCACAACATCAATGCCAATTCCAGCGACTTGACTGCAAGGCCATTTCTTGCCGCAGGTTTCATCACTGGCCCCAATCCAGGAGCACCCCCCCTGCCAGATTGGCTCGCCCCCCCACCGACAAAAAACCACACCAACTTCAAACTGAAGGCGGGTGAAACAATCATTCTATCCGCACCCGATGGGGCACTTGTCGATGCCTTGGTGTTGCCTGATGTCCTCCAAGAAGGAATGAGTGTCGGGCGGGCCGCTTTCAATCCAAGCGCCACCTGCACCTTCAATTCACCCTCTCCTGGTTTGGCGAACACCGGCATGTGCTTCAGCGGAATAGCCTCCACTCCGCAAGTCTTGCCCGCCTCCGGTAGATTTGATCTCGGAACAGTCCTGTTGCCTGCAGTGAATGCCGATGAAGAACTGACGCTCCGCTACACCTTGGACGGATCGACCCCTCATGAAAATTCTGACTTGGTGGAAAATTTGCCGGCCTTGACTGAATCTGCGGTGTTAACGGTTCGGGCATTTGCGGAAAATCAACTCCCGAGCGAGGCTGCCACACGATCTTACCTCATCACGGACGAATCCCCCATCGTCCCCGTGGTCAGCATCTCAACCGCGCCTGACAACTTATGGGATTACAATTCGGGGATTTACGTTCTTGGACCTTTCGCCAGCGGCGACTATCCTTTTCTTGGAGCGAATTTTTGGCAGCCGTGGTCGCGTTACAGCCGGCTCGAATGGTTCAATGCTGAAGGGACTGCAGTCGCGCAAACTGCGCTTGATTTGGAAATTCACGGCGGATGGTCTCGCGCCGAACCACAGAAATCATTCCGTTTGGACTTCAAAGACCGCTATGCCGGCGATCTGGAAACGGAGGTTTTTGCGCAGAGGCCGGGGCTCAGCGAATTTGGCAACCTCAACCTGAGAAACGGGGGGCAAGGAAGTTGGACGAACAAAATTCAAGACGCCTTTCTAGCAGATTTGGCGTTGACGGAATTGCGGGTTCCTGCAAGTTCATGGGAGCCCGTTGAATTGTACCTCAATGGGGCATACTGGGGGCTGTATGGAGCCCGTGAAAAAACAGACGAACGTTGGGCAGAAGACGTGTACGGAATACCCAAGGAGCACGTGGACATGCTCAATCAATGGGAACCACTAGCCGGACCAACTTCCAGCTTTGACGTTTCTGTTGCTCCGCTCTTGAGCATGAATCCTTCCACGTCCGAGTTCGAATCCATGTTTCATGACGTTTTTGACGTACCGGCCTTCATCGACTATCACATCATCCAAATTCATGGCCAAAACGTGGACTGGATGTCCGCGGACTGGGGGGTAAAGAACATGAAGTTTTTCCGCAACGGAAGAACAGCTGGACCATGGCGGTATGTCCTCTTCGATATGGACGGGTCTTTTGGTGCGTGGGAAACATCGCCCTTCATGAACTCCCTGCAGTTGGCTTTGAATCCAGCAATGCCTTCGGTTCACAGTGATTTATTGGATGCCTTCTTGGACAACTCCCATTTTAGGTGTGGCTTCGCCACGCGCTACAATGATCTGCTCAACAGCACCTTCCGTCCCGATCATTTTTCTGAGCGCCTCTACAACAAGGCCAGCGAACTGTCGCAGATTATGCCACGGCATATCGAACGGTGGAATGCTCCGTCTTCTATGAATTATTGGTACGAGCGCATCGATCATTTGGCCGGCTACAATGCATCTCGCATCGATCCGTCGCGCGATCAGTTGCGCGGTGCATTCGGTTGGGGGCCTGCGAAAGTGGTAACCACACTCTGGGCACCCACTGCGGGTGGTCACGTGGAGGTGAATGAACTTCCAGGCCAAATCCCGAGTTGGTCTGGTGAGTACTTCGGCGAATGCCCCATCACCATCGCCGCATTCCCTGCCGAAGGATTTGGCTTCAACGGATGGGAACCGAATGCGCACAGTGCAACGGGGGCCATCGACGTATCCCAGCCTTTCCTTCAATTGGAATTGGACCAGAGCGATACCTTCAAAGCCAACTTCAGCAATTGCCTTGGCGGCGTCACCCTCTCCATTGGTCAAAACAACGAAGGAGAATTGGTGGCGGTGGCCGTGGGTTTGCCCGCTCCAGGTGAATTCACTTGGTGGCAAGACGGGATGGCCATCGCCACGGGCACAACATGTGCAACATGGAGTGGCGA
The DNA here is from genome assembly GCA_036825655.1 of Flavobacteriales bacterium. Taxonomy (GTDB): domain Bacteria; phylum Bacteroidota; class Bacteroidia; order Flavobacteriales_D; family Sanyastnellaceae; genus JALQTD01. The sequence continues at coordinate 5,071 of DAISXU010000066.1, forward strand.
GGAGACGGTCTTTCTCACCCTCAGTGTGGGGTCATGCACCCTTATGGCATCGAACATAGGAACAGTGAACTCCATCCCAGATGCGCCGGATTTGGCCCAATTTGCCGCTCATCCCAACCCCGCTCAAAACTATTTTGTTCTGGATGGACTCACGGAGTCCATTGCAGGAGAAATTCGATTGATGTCCATTGCCAATGGGCAGGTGGTGCAACACCATGCGCATGCGCGATTGCCCAAGCGCATCGATGCAACAGGGTTGCCATCGGGCACCTATGCCGTCCAATGGGTTGGCGTTCGAGGGGACATGAAGGTGGTGAAAGTGGTTGTTATGGATTGACGGAATTCCCCCCCACCAATTTCTAAGTCCCTTGGCTGGTCAAGGATGGCATTGCCATCAGAGCAATTGAATCCACTCGGGGATCACCCAAATGCCCCAAGCCAAAGCCCAGCCCACCGCCACGAGATTCAATACAAAGCCGACTCCAACCATTGTGGCCATGCGGATTTTGCCACTGCCGAAAATAATCGCATTCGGTGGCGTTGCCATGGGAAGCATGAATGCGCAACTGCTCGCCAAGGTCACCGGGATAACAAAGATCAGCGGATCCAGCCCCCATTTGAGGGCGATCTGCCCCACAACTGGCACCATGATCACCGTCAAAGCCAAGTTGCTCATGACTTCCGTCAACAACAATGCAACGAGAAGGAAAACGGCCAACAAGAGCCACCAAGACCCATCCGAATTCGCCGCCAAGGAGCCTGCAGCCCATTCCAACACGCCTGCAGTTTTAAGTGCATTGGCCAAGGTTAAGCCACCACCAAAGAGCAACAAAATGTCCCATGGCAGGCGCTTGGCATCTTCCCAAATTAAAAGACTCCGTTGCTGTTTAACGCCCGCTGGCAACACAAACAGCAAGATTCCGGCAGTCATGGCGATGGTCGTATCATTCAATGACCACCCCCATCCATCCACCATCCACCTTCTTCCGATCCAAAAAATTGCCGTCCCACCAAAAACAAGTGCAACACGCAACTCCGCAACGGTCCACGCTCCCAAGTCACTCAATTCTTGTCTGATGCCAGCGATGCCCCCCTTCAAATCTTCCTTTGAAACGCGACAAAGAACCCGGGTCAATAAGAAATAAACGCACCCCAACAAGATCACAGCAAACGGCATGGCCATTAGCATCCACTCAAAAAACGGCATGGCAAAGTCAAAATCCCTTTCCAAAATGCCAGCCATCGCTACGTTGGGCGGTGTACCCACCAGCGTTGCCATGCCGCCGATGTTGGCTGCATAAGCTGTTCCCAACAAGAGTGCAACAGCAAACCGCGGATGCGCCCGCAGATCTACCTTATCAGCCACCGACAAAGCTATGGGCAGCATCATCAAGGTGGTAGCTGTGTTTGAAATCCACATACTCAAAGCAGCCGTGGCCAGCATGAATCCTCCAATCAACCTCCTTGGTTTGCCTCCGGCGAGAACGAGGACCTGAAGTGCAAATCGCCGATGCAAATTCCACCGTTCCAAAGCGATGGCAATGAGAAAGCCCCCCATGAACAAAAACACGTAATGCGAACCATATGGCGCTGTGGTTGCCTCAATTCCTGCCACACCCATCAGCGGAAACAAGGCAATTGGAAGCACCGAAGTGACGCCAAGTGGGACAGCATCAGTGATCCACCAGCACAACATCCAACTGGCGGCACATAAAACAGGACCTGCACCTTCTGGCATTTGGGTATAGGGCACCAACAAGGCCACGAGGACGGCCAAAACAGGTCCGGAAACCAACGCCAAGCCTTTCCGATTCAGATAGAATTTCATGAATTCAATCCTGAAGAACTAAAGGAACCGTCTCAACAACACCGCGCGAATCCAAGATTTTCACAACATATATACCCCCTGGTAAATGACTTGCATCCAACACGAAGGGAGAGGCCAAGTGGTGCTTTTCCACCAGCAACTCCCCCTTCAAATTAAACAAGGCAACTGAGCAGATCCCCTCTTCCCAATCCAATGTTACCTCTCCCGAGGATGGATTTGGAAATGGGGTAAGCCGTTGAGCCGTTAAATCCTCGACCCCGGTGGTTGAAATGCTTTGAGTCAGCACATTGGGCGAACCACAGGAACTGTATGCCGTTGAAGTCAAGGTGATGGAATCGTTGAAGAGCACCCACTGACTTTCGCCATCCTGAAGGGTCCATGCCGCGAATCCTGCATCGACGACAACACTATCCACGTAGGGCGATGCATTGACTTGTATGAGGGCACCATCCGTTTGTGGTTCGACAAAAACATGGAAGTCGAGCCAGTCGTATTGGCGCCAAACTGCTTGTTGATTTTGCCAAATCGATCCAACCGATTGGTCAATGAGCTCACGGTCCGACGCAGCGATGTTGCCGTCAAATTCCGATGCAGCAGGATCCAAGCCCGTAATCGCGAGGGCCAGGGTGCTCGCGGCGATGTAGGTCCCTTCAGCAGTGGGATGAGAGCCGTCTGCTTGGTATAAATCCAAATCCGTATTCTCTCGAATGTCCTGCCAAACCATCCCCACCGGGGCACACCAAGCATCTGTCAAATCTGCCGCCTCCAAATACCTTTCAGTCAACAGCTCCTGCATGCCCTCATACGTGCATACGGGTGGCCAATTCGCGCAATTCGATGCATCCCCATTCTCACGCCCCCAAGTCATGAAAAGCAAGGGAATCGCACACGGATTGTGTATTCTAATCTCGCCTACCAAACTCTGGACAGCGGGAAAAAAGTCCACCAGCACCTGATTATCAGGAAAGGAAGGCAACTGGCTTTGCTCTTGCAGCACCACGTAATCCCATACGCCTTGCTCAATGAGCGAAATGCTCGTGGCATTGCTCAGGTGCCCCTGCAAAGTGGCCCCTCCTGGGGTGTTCGCGGTCGCTTCCAGTGTGACTCCAAGGCTAGCGGCCACCTCGGCAAGAACACCCGGTAAATCGTTGTAGGCAGTGTAACTGTTTCCTAAAAAAAGGACCCGGACGGTGTCCAACTGGGCGTGGGCCAACAAAACCCACTGCAGGCTCAACAGCAAGCAGATCGTTCGCTTCATGCGGCACAAGATAAACAGGATCAATTCATGCAATGGACTCCAAAAGGGAGGGGCTGAGGCCAGAGCACTCCGGGCATGCGAACTGTTGTAATTTTGGGGCGATGGAAAGAACTAGGCATTTTGATTTGGCGGTAGTCGGCGGAGGCATCGTCGGGGCAGCAACGTTTTATCAGCTTCAACTCAGGTATCCCAATCTGAAAATCCTCCTCCTGGAAAAGGAATCCATGCCCGCGGACCATCAAACCGGTAACAACAGCGGAGTCATCCACTCTGGACTTTATTACAAGCCGGGCTCGTTGAAAGCGGTGAATTGCGTAAAAGGTCGTCGTGCTTTGGTCAAATTTGCCGAAGAATACCAAGTTCCACATGACGTATGCGGGAAAGTGGTTGTGGCGGCCGATGCTTCAGAATTGCCGCATTTGGAAAAAATCCACGGAATCGGAGTCCAAAATGACATTGAAGGTTTGGAGCGCATTACAGCGGACCAACTGAAAGACATTGAGCCGGAGTGCCGAGGCGTGGGTGGCTTATTCGTGGGTTGCACCGGCATCATTGATTACCGAATAGCCACAGAACGCATGCTTGAAGTGGCTCTGGCCTTGCAGCCGCTTTCCGAAGTGCACCTTGGGATGAAAGTCTTGGATTTTGAACGGGTGGGCAATTCCACTGAAATCAAGGCCGTTCGACATGCGAAAGCTGCACATGCCCTGTCCTCTCCCACGGCGCCAGCCGATGAGGCGACCTATTCCTGCAGCAACTTGGTAGTTTGCGGCGGTTTGCAAGCAGACCGCTTGGCCCGCAAAGATGGTGTTCAGCTGAAAGAGCAAGTCGTCGGATTTCGAGGAGATTATTACGAACTTGAAGACCACGCCAAGCACAAAATTCGCAACCTCATTTACCCAGTTCCCAATCCGGATTTCCCATTCCTCGGGGTGCACTTCACTCGCATGACCAATGGAGAAATCGAATGCGGCCCCAATGCCGTTTTCACATTCAAGCGAGAAGGATATGGCAAGACGGACTTTGACCTAAGAGACACCTTGGATGCCCTTGGATATGGAGGAACTTGGAAGCTCTTCTTCAACAACATGAGTTTTGGAATCAACGAATACCGCAGAGCATTTTCAAAACGGTTGTTCTTGAAAACGCTCCAGCGCCTGGTCCCGTCGCTGACCATGGATGACCTGCGTCCAGGGCGATCAGGTGTTAGGGCCTTACTGCTTTCAGAAGACGGCGACACTCGAGATGATTTTAGGATTGAATACACCGATCATAGCATTCATGTTCTCAATGCGCCTTCACCAGCAGCTACGGCCGCATTGGCAATTGGCGAGTACATCGCGGACCGCGCAGAGGAGCGGTTCACTTTATAGAACCATCCAAAATGCAAGAAGGCCCCAGTTTCCCGGAGCCTTCCAACAAGTTGGCAAGATAGCGTGCCAAAAGCACGTCTTCATCTAAATTCGGCGAAACGCATGCAATCATGCGCCCGAACCGCGGTGAACGGTTCAGTATTATTCTTTGCGATCTCCCTCTGCTGGGGCCTTTCCGGAACAGCTAGCTCCTGCGCTCTTTCCAGCACAGCATGATGAGCCGCTTTTTCCTTCTCCAGAAGCTTGAGCGCGATCTTTGTCAGACGCACCTGTGCAACCAGGCTTTTCTCCTCGCTCTCCTTCTTGGGCTTTTTCCTTTCCAGCGCAGCAAGCCCCGCCTTCAGTTTTACCCTTTTGTGAGCAACAAGCACCCCCTTCAGATTTGCCTTCGCCTTGGCATGCAGCCTGCTTGCTTTTTCCTTCTTCCGATGGTTCAGTTGCGGGGGCCGGTGTTAGGGCGCCCAGAGAGGAGTTACGGGATGAGGAGGAAGCAGCTTTAGCTCCTTTTCCGCCATTACTTTGTTCAACTGTAGCTTGGCCTCCTTTGTCAGAGGTTGTCGATTGCGCAGAAACTGTAAAGGCGAAGAAGGCGAAAACGCTAAGGATCAGAACTTTCTTCATGGTCGGATAGTTGGGTTGTAATGTGTGGTCTTAAACGAACCTGTAAGATACATATTTTTCCTTGTTTATGCAACGACTTTGCGTAAATTTGCGGCCTCACTTGCCTAACGGGGCAACACCTGGAGAGGTGGCAGAGTGGTAATGCAGCAGCCTGCTAAGCTGTGACCGATTTTTTTGGTCCCTGGGTTCGAATCCCAGTCTCTCCGCGAAAGACAGAAAAAGCCGGTGCGAAAGCATCGGTTTTTTTGCGCCCAATCGGCGGATGAAGCCCCGCTTCAATCTGTTTCCCAAAGGAAAAAAACGGCTGCCGCAAGCACCATGATTTCCGCGTCCCCCCCCCTTGGGAATCACGAGCGCCCCAGCGCGAGTAATCCCCCACCCCGTTCCCAAGCACCGCCCTCTTCATCCCCACTCCACCCTCAAATGAGTTTTGGCGAGTAGTGAACGACAGCCCCTTGATGCAGTTAATCATGCACCACTGGACTCCAAAATCGCCAGTCGACCGCAGGTGGGTTCTTATCAATCGGAAGCTAGCACGATGAATCGGTTGGGGCCGAGTCCATGCATTGGAGGGTTCCGTAGCGCCTTCTGGTGCCTGTTCATTCAAAACCCTCGACAATTGGAGTTGCAAAATCGCAGCCTACTTCATGTTCGGAGGCAATTGAATTGGAAGGGTTTGGGTCGAATCTAGGCCTCTCCGCTCGTCCCAATTCCGCGTTGACGTCTATATTGCCGGCATGAACGCAGGTGCATCGTCGATAAAAGGGCCCAACGAAAAGGTTCGCAAGGCCTGGGCCATGTATGATTGGGCGAACAGTGTTTATTCCCTTGTCATCACAACGGCCATTTTCCCCATTTTCTACAATGCCGTCACCGAGGATGAGGTAACGTTCTTTGGAAGGGAATTCTCCAACACCCAACTGTACGCCTACATTTTAGCCGTTTCGTTTGTGGTGGTGATTGTTCTGAACCCTATGCTCAGTGGGTTGGCGGACTACACCGGCAAGAAGAAGACCTTCATGAAACTCTTCTGCTACACTGGAGCAGCGGCTTGCACTTCGATGTATTTTTTCAACCCAGCGCATTTGGAATGGAGCATGTTGAGCCTCTTCTTGGCCAACATCGGATTCTGGGGAAGCCTCGGATTTTACAATGCCTACTTACCTGAGATTGCACCTCCAGCAGATCACGATCGGTTAGGGGCACGCGGGTACATCATGGGATACATCGGCAGCTTGATTTTACTCATTGTATGCTTGATCCTGATTCAAGCATGGGAAGTCAGTGCGAGGTGGGCTTTTGTTTTAGTAGGCATCTGGTGGGTGTCTTGGGCGCAACCTGCTTTCAAGTGGTTGCCCGTACCTGTTAAGAAAATCGCGAGCAGTGGACTGCTGGCTAAAGGATTCGACGAATTGCGGGGTGTCGCCAAGGATTTGGCATTGAACAAAGGCCTGAAGCGTTACTTACTCAGTTTCTTCATTCTTTCGATGGCGCTTCAAACCATCATGCTCATGGCTTCGTCTTTTGGCATAAAGGAAGTTAAGCTCAACGATACCGAATTGATTGTAGCCATCATTGCTGTCCAAATCCTCGCCATTCCCGGCGCGCGCATCGTCGCTTGGATGAGCAGCAAATTGGGCAACGTCAAAACGCTGATGATCTGTACGGTGGTTTGGGCTGGCGTTTGCGTTTACGCCTATGCTGGCGTTCAAACGACCAATGGCTTCTTCATCGCGGCTGGAATCATTGGATTCATGATGGGAGGAACCCAGAGCTTGAACCGCTCGACATATTCCAAAATGCTTCCCGAAACAGAAGACCATGCGAGCTATTTCAGCTTCTATGAGGTCCTCGAAAAGGGCGGACTCATCATCGGCATGTTCAGTTGGGGTTTCATCGAAGGGCTGACCGGCTCCATGCGCACCAGCGTTTTGGCCTTGATCATCTACTTCGCAGCAGCACTGGCCGCCATGGCAACCATTCCCAAAGGCACCGTGCGCAGGTCGTAATCACTGCAACGGCAAGAAGGCGTGCTCGAGCAATTCAAACTCAACGCGCCGGTTCTGCTTCCGCCCTTCTTGGCTGTCGTTATCGGCCACAGGAAGCCGGCTTCCATGGTAGGCGAGCTTCATCCGATTGGGGTCCACGCCATGCGCCACCAAGTAGGCAAGCACTGCCTGAGCCCGGGATTCACTCAAAGCCAAATTGTAACCATCCGGCCCGATGACATCCGTGTGCCCATTGACTTCCATGACCAAGTACCGATTTTTCCTCATCGTCGACGCCACTTCATCCAATTGCCGCACCGCTTCTTCATCCAATGTGGACTCATCGAAACCGAACAGCACCGAAGACAGCGCCACCCGATCCTTCAGGTACACTTCCCAGGGAGGGTCCGTAGCTTCCTCCGCGTAGGTGCGATTGAGGCAAGAGCATTCGGCCGGGTCGGCTACAGGCCCCACTTGCACGTCGTCGATGTACACGTAGGCCCATGGACTGGAATCTTTGGCCGCATCGCGGCGCTCCAACACCCGATTCTCCCGCGGTGGACGGAAGTTTCCGATCGTCAGAAATCGCTCCCCTCCTTCCGCTTGCACCACATCCGAAAGCATCATCCAACTGTGGCGATCGCTTGCCAAGTGAAACCGGGGATTGTCCAC
>DAISXU010000067.1:0-12256 GCA_036825655.1 Flavobacteriales bacterium
TTGCAGCTTTGCCGCGTGAAGTGGTAGCGCAGGAGGCAGGGAAAATCAACTTAGAGGATTTAAGTCCCGAGAGCATCTCCGGCCAAATGAAACAGGCGATGATTGAATTCGACGAGGCCATGTTCAATGGCCTTTCGGATCGGTTTGTAAAGGAGCATGGCTTCGAGCGACTGTTCACTGAGGTGTACCTTCCTTTTTTGAACCAAGTGGGTTTGTTGTGGCTGAGCGATGCCATTTGTCCAGCTCAGGAGCATTTCTTGAGCCAACTCATACGGCAACAGGTGTTTTCTCGGCTGTCGGACATACCCTTAGTGAATGAACCCAAACGTGTTGTCGTGTATTTCTTGCCCGAAAAAGAGACGCATGAATTGTCTCTTCTTTTCTTGCATTACCTCTCGCGCGCTCGAGGAGATCGGAGCTTCTTTTTGGGCTCCAACGTGCCCTTCGCGGATCTCGGTCAATTTGCCATTCAATTTCCAGTCGTGGATTTTGTCTCCTATTGCACCGTTCATCCAGACTCCAACGAGGTTTCCGCGTATTTGGAGCAAGTCAAACACCATTACAGGGATTCAGATCACCGCTTTTGGTTCATAGGTCGTCCATTTTGGGGCATGCAATCAGACGCGCCCTTTTTGACCATCTGCGCGAACGGCCAGGAGGCCATTGAAGCACTGCATCCGAGCTCTCCATTGGGCCTGACGTAGTCTTTTTGTGTAAGCTAAAACGCCATTAAGCTACTGATTTTCAGTGGCTTAATTTTTTTTGTCTAATTTTTTGAGAAAAAAGTTCTACAAAAATTATGCAACGCGTCTGTTTTGTTTAATCTTTGTCAGGAATCGTTAGACAAAACAAATCTGAATCGTTATGAGCACAATGGAATTCAACAACATGCTGGTCGGCCATAGCACGTTTTTGCGTGGTTTTGCACTCAACTTAACGCGCAACTCAGATGATGCAGATGATTTGATACAAGACACCATGGTGAAGGCCCTTCGTTACAAGAATTCGTTCAAAGAAGGGACCAATTTCAAAGGCTGGCTCTACACCATCATGAGGTCAATTTTTCTCAACAACCGGAAGAAGTTGAAGCCAGTCTACGCAGACCTAGGCGGTGAAGATGCCTGGTTAATGGGAGGTGATGGTTCTCACGATGTTGAGAGCATGATCACAGAGAAGGACATCCGTTCGGCCATTCAACGCTTGCGACCCGACTTGTGTAAGGTGATGGAGTTGTACCTGCAAGGGTTTCGCTACGAGGAAGTGGCCGAACAATTAGGCATTCCATTGGGTACAGTGAAGAGCCGCATTTTCCACGCTCGGAAACAACTGATCCCTCAACTCGCGGTGTTCAGAAATTAATGGGGCCAAGAGGCAACCATTGAATGGTTGCAGGGGTCTATCGTCCGGAAAGCTAACCTTGGCCCCTTATGAACCATTACGTATCGACTTCAAGTCAGCGCCTATTTTTTCTTTGTGCTGCAGCGATGAGCCTGACTTTGGGTGCGAATGCTCAAGTCATCACATCGGGATTGACCCTCGAAGAGTATGTCAACGACGTTCTCCTAGGCAACGGAGTTCAAGCTACAAACATTACCTACACAGGTGGTGCTTCTCAATTGGGGCACATGACGGAAGGTGGAGATACGTTTTCGGTAGCAGAGGGACTGGTGCTCTCATCGGATAATGCTTTGAACCTCGGCTGCGAGGCGGGAGGCGGATGCATAGATTGCTTGGGCATGGGCTTCAACGATGCCGATTTACTCTCGGTAGCCAATTCTGTACCTCCTATGATTGGGCAGAACTTTTCGGTGAGTTCAGTAAATGACGGGTGTGTTTTGGAGTTTGATTTCGTCGCTGCAGGTGATACGGTGTCTTTCAATTATGTTTTTGGTTCAGACGAATACTTGACTTGGATCAACTCCTCGTACAATGACGTGTTTGCCTTCTTTTTAAGTGGACCAGGAATTACCGGGCCTTACGCTAGCCCAGCGGCCTTCCCCGGTGGTGCTGTGAACATTGCTGCAGTTCCAGATACGGATCCCGCCTTGCCCATTACCATCTCATCGGTAAACCCGCAAATTAACGACGCCTACTACATCGATAATCCCGGTTCAGTTGAGGCACCTTGCATCAATGGATATACGGTACCTTTTACAGCTTGGCACCAAGTCGAGTGCGGTGAAACCTACCACATCAAATTGGCCATCGCCGATGGTTCTGATACCGCTTTGGAGAGCATTGTGGTTCTCGAGGCAGGGTCGTTTCAATCCAATGCAGTGGTTCAAATCGATTTGACAATCGATGTTGGGGGACCGGATGCGAATACGATTTATGAAGATTGTGGAACCGCTACCCTGACCTTCGAACGCCCCATTGAGACCATTTTGGAATTGCAAGAAATGGTCTACATCGATTACAGCAACAGCACGGCAATCAATGGAGTCGATTATGGGCAGCCACAACCTGATGGCTCTCTTATTCCGCTGCCAGATTCGGTTGTTTTCGAGCCATTTGTGAGCAGTGTTTCCTTTGATTTGGTTGCTGCAATAGACGGATTTGGTGAAGGGGATGAGGTGGTGGAAATGGTGATTGACAACGTGGCGGCATGCAATGGTGGAGGATTGGAGACCTTTTTCACGTTCATCATTGCTGAAGAACCACCGCCGTTTGTAGTCTCCGGCTACTCAACTGAGGCTTGTCTTGGTTTTGAGCAACCTGTATCGCCCATCGTGGAAGGGGGATATGGCAACTACACGTACCTATGGGATTGCTCAGATGAGACAACAGGAACCTTGATCATTACCCCGGATGACGACTGGTCGTGTTTCGTTACGGTTGGGGATACTTGCGGATTGGAATCTCAAACGGTAGAGATTGAGGTAGAGATTTTGGAATTCCCACCTTTCGAGGTGGAGTTGAATCCGGAAGCAGTGGAACTTACTTGCGGAGGGAATGCGTTGGTAACGGCCATAGCTTCGGGAGGAAATGGCCCCTCAACGGGTGGCTCGTACACCTATGACTGGTTTGACCAAGATGAGGGAAATCTGCCTCCTATGTGGTGGTCACCAGGTGAGTTGACTTTGCAAGTGTGGCAGGGAGTAGAGACTTTGTTTGTGACTGTGACTGACGCATGCGGATTTGAAGAAACGGCTTCCATCGAAGTGACTTACGATATACCCGAACTCATTGTTGACTTGAATCCAGTATTGGAAGTGCTTTGCAATGAGGATTACACGGTAGGTCCATCGGTTACCGGCCAAGGGCCATTTTCTTATCAGTGGTTCGAGAATGGCGCGAATACGTGGAATTGGAATCAGAATTACACGGGTTCAACGGATGCCGATTTGGAACTTGAAGTGCTCGTTACGGATGCTTGTAGCCAAGAAGAATCGGTGGTGGTGTCGGTGGAGGTTACTGCCCCAGACGTTGTTGTTGTGATGCCTACTGAGTTGATTGGGCCTTGCACAACTGAGTTCGAGGTAGAGGCTGATGTCACGAGCGGATCGGGTGGGTATTCCTACGCATGGTACCAGGACGGAGAGTTGGTGGTTGGAGAATCGAATTCGATGCTTGTTGTGGAGAGCTTTGTTGATACGGAAATTGAAGTGGTGGTGAACGACGGTTGTGGTCAAGTGGGATTCAGTGCAACGGACATCATCATTGATAATCCCCCGTTGGTGATTGAATTGGGTGATCCCATCAACGCTTCTTGCGTTGACAATACCACCGTTGAAGTTGATATCCTAAGCGGTGCAGGAGAATATGAGTACGCTTGGTCTGTTGATGGTGAAGCGTACAGTTCAGACGAGGATATTTTGGTTCAGAGCTACTTCACAATTCCAATCGCAGTGAGCGTGACGGATGGGTGTGGGGGGGCTGCATCCGATGATGTTGCTTACATCATTCCTAACGTTCCACTTGAGATTGGGATTTCCGATGACGTTACTATTTGTGCAGGCGATGGCATAAGTGTGGAAGCGTTTGCCACAGGAGGTGAGGATGGTTTCGTGTATTATTGGCCAACGCTGAATGCTTACGGGCCTACACAATATTTGACACCGACGCAATCGGCTGTGTACCCAGTTGTCGCTACCGACATTTGCGGATGGGAGGTGGATTCCCAGACGGAGGTTGCTGTGCAATACCTTTTCAGCAATTTCACGGTGAGCATGATCACCCAAACAGAAGCACAATTCACGGCCACTCCTTCACCGGAAGAACCATTTGAAGGAGCATTCACTTACAATTGGAACTTCGGCGATGGCGTTAGCTCGTCTGAACAAAACCCCCGCCATGAATACGATGGCCTGCAGGATTACACGGCAAGCCTTGAAGTTGTGAGTTGGATTGGTTGCCGAGATTCTGCTTACACGAACATCCCAGGGCCTGTCAACCTCTATGTACCATCAGCCTTTACCCCGAACAACGACGGTTTAAACGATGCATTTTTCGCCCACATGTCCGGTGTAAAGGATTTTGAGATTTGGGTGTTTAACCGGTGGGGAGAGCAGGTGTTCCACTCTCAAGACCCTGCTGAAGTGTGGATTGGTGAAGTCAGTGGTGGAGATTATTATGCTCCAAATGGAGTTTACAATTGGGTAGTGCGGTTGAAAGGTTTTAACACGGATGCACAAGAATTCATGGGAACCGTGCAGTTGATGAGGTGATTGTTCGAAGCTCAATGGTCAAAACGCCTGATGAGCTCATGCTTGTCAGGCGTTTTGCTGCACATGAGCTGCATGGGTGAACAACCCGGACTGACATCTTCACAAGCCTTGTTATTGCGAGCCAATTTGGGTGCTATTTTGGAGGCCATGGAACAAACCAACGCTACTTCGCGCTTTTTGATGCCTTTTTTGGTGATGACTGCGCTGTTTTTTATGCTGGGCTTCATCACTGTCTTGGTTGATGCCCTTATTCCACGCCTCAAGGAAGTGTTCGAATTGACCTACCTGCAAGCGGGTTTGGTGCAAATGGCCTGGTTTACGGCTTATGGTGTCTTTTCGATTCCTGGAGGAGGCTTCATCGCGAGATTTGGCTATAAATCAGGGATCATTGCGAGTTTGGTGGTTGCTGGATTAGGGTGCGCACTGTTCTATCCAGCGGCGGATACCCGAACATACGGCCTCTTCTTGCTCGCCTTATTCGTTGTAGCTGGAGGATTGGCCATCCTGCAAGTTGCAATCAATCCCTACATATCTGTTTTAGGTTCCAAAGGAGGCGAGTCTCGCCGCCTGAGCCTTGCACAGGCATTCAACTCGCTGGGAACAACCATAGCACCCATCGTTGCTGCGACTTATTTGCTCAGCGATCAAATCAAGTCTTCAGATGACTTGGATGCACTCGGAGAGATAGAAAAACTTGCCTATTATGCGGAAGAGGCCAGCGCTGTCCAAGGACCATTCCTCTGGCTTGCAGGTGCCTTTGTTGCCTTAGCCTTATTGGTAGGGGTAATCAAACTCCCAAAGGTGCTTGCCCAGCGGAGTGGAGGAGCAGCTCAGTACCATGAGGCTTGGAAAAGCAAGCGCCTGAAGTACGGAGCCATTGGCATTTTTGTTTATGTAGGAGCAGAGGTAGCGATTGGGAGCTACATGGTGAACTACGGATTGTCTTTAGAAATTGCCGATGCGTTACGAGAAAATTCCTTGGTGAATTCCTTGGTCAACATCGCAGCGACCTTGAAAGGGAAAGAGGTGGCTGGTTTGGACCCTAAGTCTGTCATTGGAGCCTTGTTGACCTTTTATTGGGGGGGGGCAATGATCGGTCGGTTCATCGGGTCTGGGTTAATGACAAAATGGGCACCGAATCGTTTGCTTGGTGTTTTCGGCTTGGCAGCATCGGCTATGGTCTTGTTGAGCATTACCACTTCAGGAATTCCAGCTTTGATGGCCTTACTTGCCGTAGGGTTATTCAATAGCATCATGTTCCCAACCATTTTTACGCTTGCAATTGATGAATTAGGTGATTTGAAACCTCTCGGTAGCGGCATCTTGTGCACGGCCATTTTTGGAGGAGCGATCATCCCACCAGCTGTTGGTTACATCGCTGATTTGACTGGGGGCTTCCAATTCGCTTTTGTTTTACCAATTCTCTGTTACCTCTACATTCAATATTATGCATTCCGCATAGCGAAGTAATTCGCTGACTTCTCGCGGATTAGTCCCTAAAATGGTGTATCAAGGACACCGTTGGACCAGGGGATTGGTAAAAACCTTTAAAAATGTCCAACATTTGAAGATTTCTTTTGAACAAAGCGAACGTTTTCGTCTCGTTTGGTGTTCATTCGTAGTAAGAACCACGGACGGAGTGTTCCGCCCGCGAGAAAGATTGAACAAATGGCTCGCAAAAAGCAAGAAAAGGAACTCCAGCCTAACATCAAAGTAAGGCTTGACCGACGAACTGTCATCACCGTAAGGGACCGTGAGAAGTTAGAGTTCTGGAAGTCGAAGTACCCGGCGCTCGAAGTTCTCGAGGGTTAATAAGCGGATAAACGCAATAAAAAAGGCGGCCTCAAGGCCGCCTTTTTTATTGCGTTTATGGAGGGTCAAGCGACTGTTGAAGATTCCGAAACCGATGCGATTGACAATTGCTGACGACCGCTCTTGGTTAATGTGTAACCATTTCGATTTTGAACTAAGCCGTCCAAGTACAAGTTGGTGATTCGCTCACCTATTCGGGCTTGACCCACGTTGAGGTTTGTGTCCGCCTCAATTCGCTTCCAAAAATTACGCTCAAGCACTGCAAGTCGGATGTTGGCGTTGAACTCTGTTTTGTGCGACTGGACGATGTCCAAAATCATGTGGTCGTATTTGTCCAATTTGTACATGTGGCGGTGGTTAATGATCAAACTTCGATGAGCAAATTAGAACGACAAGCCATGCGAATCGGGCAGGTTATAAACTAGATGTCCACGTATTGTTCACGAAAATGAAGGAATTGTTGATCATTTGTTAATATCCATCTCGCTCAGCTTGGAGTGCCTGCGGTGTCGGGGGAGGCGTTGTGACTTCCCCGTAGCAATACCCTAAGTAGCGCGTCAAGTAATGCGCCTCTCGATCTGGAAAAGGCCCAGGATGAAAAGGTCTGTGCACGGTAATGCACTTCTTTCTGGCATCGAAGCCAACGCAAGTCACCCAGCTCACATCCTTGCGATGTGATGTCCATGCCTTTTCCAAGTGGTCTGACGATGATGGTTTCTTCAATGCGAGGTGCACGATTCGCTTGGAATCGGGTAAGGTCATGAGGAAAATGCGTTGAATGATGACTGCGGAGTGCGATTCGGGGACGTTGGTGACCAGCAGCAAAGGGCGGAAGTGCGCCCCTAAATTTCCTTGGATGCTCCATCCGGCTTTTCGGATGAGCCAGAGCAAAGCGCGGTGTTGCTTCTGCAGGGGAGTGGCTTGGGAGAAGGTCATCATGCGCTCAACGGCCAATGTGCTGGACGCATATGGGTCCAAGGCCCGCGGACTGAAGGCGCCAGTTGAATCCAGTGATTTAGCTGGGTCATGAACTCGGAGCGCGGAAGCACCTCAGCGCCCAACGAGAGGAGGTGTTCGTTTTCTATCTGGCAGTCAATGGGACCGAAACCGTGATGTTTCGCAAAATCGACCAAGTGAGCGAAGGCTACTTTCGACGCGTCGCTGACCGCAGAAAACATGCTGTCCCCTGTGAAATTCTTACCTATGGAAACGCCGAAAAGGCCTCCTACCAATTCTTCGTTTTGCCAGGTTTCAAATGAATGGGCAAACCCAAATTCATGCAATTCTAGGAAAGCGTTTTGTACCTCTTGGGTTAGCCAAGTGCTGTCTCGATTGGCGCATCCCGCTAAGACTCCGCGAAAGTGCGTGTCAATGCGGATCTCGAAAAGTTTGTTTCGCATGGAAGCCCGGAGAGACTTAGACACTTTGAATCTGTCGAGCTGTAAGACGCATCGTTCAGCAGGTGCCCACCAAACGATGGGTTCTGACTCCATAAACCACGGGAAGATGCCAGATTCATAGGCCGAAAGCATCCGCGAAATGCTCAAGTCTCCTCCCACTGCTAAAATGCCTTCACCGACTGCCTGATGAACAGGCGGAAAGTCGACCGGTGCACCGGGTTCGATGAAGGTTAGATTGAATTCACTCATCCGCGATGAAGATAGCGGTTGGCCATGAATTTCACTCATTTGCCTGAACTTTGGCACATGATACCCAATGGCACTTCTGCAAGCATCGCGTCTCAATGGGTCAGCCGAGCCCTGACAGAAGCACCTGCTACCATCCAAGACGAACGTTTCAAGGCCATTCCAGGCCGGCGTCCAAGCAGGGAAGAAAGTGAGCTTTTAGGACGGACGACACGATTTGCTTCCGTTTTGCTCACCCTGTATCCCCGTCCTGTCGATGGATGTTGGTGTTTGGCCTTGATGCAACGCACCCAGCATGAAGGCGTTCACAGCGGGCAAGTGAGCATTCCAGGGGGCGAGGTTGAAGCACAGGATTTGGACCGCCTGCACACCGCGATTCGTGAGTTTACCGAGGAGCTGGGCTTCCCAGTCGACCGTGATGACATTCTTGGAAAACTCAGTACAATCTTCATACCGCCAAGTGGATTTGAAGTCGAAGCGTATGTAGCGGTTCTCGAGGCAAAACCCCATTGGATTCCAGATTCGAGAGAGGTTGCAGCTGTGCTCGAGTTGGAGTTGAATCCGCCCCCAGCTTTGGTGACTCGGAAGGTGCGTGTCGGAGCGGGAACGATGGAGGTGCCTGCATACCTCTGCGAGGGTTGCATTGTTTGGGGTGCTACGGCCATTCTTTTGACCGAGCTATTTGCCGTGCTTGAATGGGCCGGAAGAACCGCTTAATTTTGCGGCATGCCAACATGGAAAGAATTACACAGCGATAAGGAGGAAGTAGTTTTGGATGCCATTCAAGCTGCGGATGAAGTAGGAACTGTCGAGTGGGTTAGGCCACTGCTGGAAACCGTGAGAGATCACGCATCAGATGAGGTCAAAGCTGCGGCGGCTCAGGTATTGGGTACATTGAAGATTTCCGCAGCCGAGGATGTGCTGGCAGATGCATTAGATGACCCGGAATTTGAGCCCATTTCTGCTCAGATCATTGCCTTCCTATGGAGTTCTGGTTTTTACTCAGAAGAACTCCTTCCTGCCATTGTAAAGTGTGCCATCCGAGGTGATTTCGCAACGGCCATGGAGGCCTTGACCTGGGTTGAACAACTCGAGCAACTGAACGGAGAACATGACCTTTTGGAATCCATTTTAGCTGTGCGTGGTGCAATCGAAGACCAGGAAATGAAAAGCATTCATGTCCTTCTCCAGCCATTGCTTGAGAATTTGCATCGCCTGGAACGAGGCCAATAACCAATCAAGTCTGAATCAAACCGAGGTTGAAGGGGCGATCTGGTGGAGCCGCATTTGCGGCTTCGATTCCATCTGAAATCCAAGCGCGGGTATCCACCGGGTCGATGATAGCGTCTACCCAAAGTCGAGCTGCGGCATAGACGGGCTCGGTTGCGGCGTCGTACTGGGCCGAGATTCGATCGAATACTTTTTGTGCGGCAGCCTCATCCACTTCCTCCCCCTTTTTCTTCAGTTGACTTACTTCAATTTGCTGCAAGACCTTGGCCGCTTGCGCACCGCCCATCACTGCAAGCCGAGCTGTGGGCCAGGCCACGATGAGGCGGGGGTCGTAGGCTTTGCCGCACATCGCATAGTTGCCAGCTCCGTAGCTGTTGCCAACGATGACAGTGAATTTAGGTACAGTGGAATTTGCAACGGCATTGACCATTTTAGCTCCATCCTTGATGATGCCACCATGCTCAGATCGCGATCCAACCATGAACCCTGTGACGTCCTGCAGGAACACCAGAGGGACGCCTTTTTGGTTGCAGTTCATGATGAAACGCGCGGCTTTGTCGGCGCTATCCGAATAAATCACTCCGCCAAATTGTAGGCCTTCTTTTTTGGACTTGACCAGGTTGCGTTGATTCGCCACAATCCCAACACTCCAACCGTCGATTCGTGCATAACCGGTCAATATGGTCCTCCCGTAGTCTTTTTTGTATTCAGTGAACGAACCTTCATCTACGAGTGCCTCGATCAAATCGCGGCCTTCATAAGGTTGTGAGCGATCCGGAGGCAGAATGCTCCGAATGCATCGCCCACCCGGATTAACTGCCGGCTCCTGATGGAAGCCGCACAAGGGGCCTGCTGCTTTCATGTGCCGAATGAGTTCCCTGATTTTTTGGAGGGCTTCTTCATCGTCTTTGCACTTGTAGTCCGTCACGCCACTGATGGAGGAATGGGTGTCTGCGCCACCAAGGGTTTCATTGTCAACGTCTTCGCCAATGGCTGCTCGAACCAAATAACTTCCTGCCAAAAAGATGGACCCTGTCCCTTCTACAATCAAGCTTTCATCGCTCATAATGGGCAGGTAAGCCCCACCTGCAACGCAAGACCCCATGACCGCTGCAATCTGAGGAATTCCACGGCTGCTCATCACAGCATTGTTGCGAAACATTCGACCAAAATGCTCTTTGTCGGGAAAAATCTCATCCTGCATGGGCAGATACACGCCAGCACTGTCAACGAGGTATACGATGGGCAACCGATTTTCCATGGCGATTTCCTGGGCCCTGAGGTTCTTCTTCCCAGTGATTGGAAACCATGCCCCCGCTTTTACTGTCGCGTCGTTGGCCACTGCGATGATCAACCGTCCATGAACTCGTCCAATTTGAACGACAACCCCACCAGATGGGCACCCACCTTCTGCCTCGTACATGCCTTCGCCGGCCAATCCGCCAATCTCCAGGGGCTTGGTGTGTGGGTCGAACAGGGCAGCCAAACGCTCACGGGCGCTCAACTTGCCCAATGCATGTTGTTTCTCGATTCGTTTTTGTCCGCCCCCCAAAGCCACCTTTGCTTCGAGCCGCTGCAAATCGGAAAGCAACAAGCGCATGGCATCGTCGTTTCGGTTTGCTTCCAATTCAGGGGTCATTTCCTCTGCCATGTTCCAAAGATAACAGACGGAGTACCTTTGCGGCATGTTCAAGGAATGGACTTTTATACTTGCTTGCGCTGCGGTGATGGGTTGCAATCCTCCTCAGGAAACAGCTCCGCAATCCAATGGGACTTTGGAGCCCGTGTGGGCGAGTCATTTTCATTGGGAAGAGGGTGGGCGTGTACTGGTGTTGGAGGGTGAGGAAGACCTGCGCATCGTTCACGATGCCCCGAGGCCAGGTGAAGTGCATTTCCCTGCAGGGGCGAGCTTAGCGACATGGAGTACAACCCACGTATCCTTGATCGAAGCCTATGGGGGACTGGGAGCATGGGCGGGTGGAACCGGTTGCAAGTACCTTCAGTCCGAAGCTGCCTTGAGCCGAATAGCGAGCGGGGAGGCCATCGATTATGGTTCGGATGCGGGAGAAGTTTTGGAACAATTGCTTTGGCATCCGCCCGGAGGCATTGCGATTTTTCCTTTTTATGACCCATTCGAAGGATTGGCCTTGCCTGAAGGGATGCCGGTTTTGCCCATACAGGAGTATCTTGAAAGTCATCCGCTGGGACGAGCAGAATGGATGCGAGTTTTTGGATGGCTATCAGGCCAAAGCGCTCAGGCAGATTCCGCGTTTTTCGAAGTGGAGCGTAAATACATTGCCCTACGCGAGCAGGCCGCTCAGGTGGTGGGGCAACGGAAGCGCTTGGATGTTTTCACGGGCAGCATCGATGGCGATGCTTTTTGGGCCCCGTCAGGAGGCAGTTTCATCTCAACTTTTCTAGAGGATGCAGGCGTGAATTACGTGTTTTCGGACGATTTGCGAGGGGGGAGCATTCCGATTTCGTTTGAATCCTTATTGCATCTCAATGACTCTGTGGATACATGGGGTTTGATCTGGCGAGATGAAGATTCCATTACATGGAAAGAGATTGCAGACACGCATCCGATTTTTAGCCAATTGGCTCCCAAATCAAGCTCGATTTTTGCGGCAAACACGAGAACCTGCGATTACTTTGGGGCCATGGTCGCTGAGCCCGATGTGCTGTTAGGAGACTTGGTCGCCTTGTTTCATGGTGAATCGGAAGATGCGGGTTGTTTTAATTGGATTGCCACTCAATGAGTCGTGTTGCAGCCATATGGGGAAGTGTTTGGCTCATCTTAGCGGCATTGCACATGCGGTTCGGGATTGTTGAGAGTGCCTGGTCGGATGCGTTTTCTGGCGGAGATCGGGCAGAATTGGCATCGACCATCATTTGGCAATT
>DAISXU010000068.1:0-11512 GCA_036825655.1 Flavobacteriales bacterium
CAGACAAAACGGTTTGGGAGGTGGTCAGCGGTGGTCATGATCAGCTGGAGATTGGAGGCAAGCTCTTCAACAGCAGGGCATACGTTTCAAAGTTCAACTTCAACGGTTCTGACCAGCAGAAGAAATGCGGAGTGTTGTCTGGTGGAGAGCGAAACAGGCTGCACTTGGCCATGACGCTGAAAACCGAAGCCAATGTGCTCCTCCTTGACGAGCCAACAAACGACATCGATGTGGATACGTTGCGCGCACTTGAGGAGGGCATCCAGTCCTTTGCAGGATGCGCCGTTGTGATTTCACACGACCGGTACTTCTTGGATAGAATTTGCACGCACATCCTTGCTTTTGAAGGGGATTCCCAGGTGGTTTGGTTCGAAGGGACGTACAGTGAATACGAGGAAAACCGTAAGAAGCGATTGGGAGATGTGGGGCCACAGCGCGTGAAATACCGCAAACTTGTTCGCGGATAAGGTCATAGGGAGGTTCGCTCCTTCGCCAACAGGGCACCTGCACATGGGGTCTATGGTGGCGGCGATAGCTTCCTGGCTGGACGTGCGTGCACGTGGTGGAAGGTGGTTGGTGCGAATGGACGATTTGGACCCCCCTCGTGAAGTCCCTGGTGCGGCCGCAGGAATTTTGAGGACTTTGGAGCGTTTTGGTTTGGAATCTGACGGCCCTGTTGTCTACCAAAGCCAGCGCAGCGAGGCGTATGCCGAGGCGCTGCAACTTCTTTTGGATGAAGGCGTAGCCTTTGGATGCGACTGCTCTCGCGCTCAAGTAGCGGGGCATGTGGTTTATCCAGGTACGTGTCGAACCCGGAGCAGTTTTGCCCCGCCTCGTTCCTATCGGTTCCTTAGCGGAGCAGGTGAAATCCGGTGGATGGATCGTTGGAATGGGGAATGCGTGTTTGATTTGGCATCAGACATTGGAGACTTCATCTTGAAGCGGGCCGATGGCCATTGGGCCTATCACCTCGCGGCAGTGGTGGATGATGCCGAGGCAGGAGTGACTGATGTGGTGAGGGGTGCGGATTTGTTGGACTCCACAGCCAGGCACATTGCGTTGCAGCATCAATTCAACTTCCCAACACCCACCTACGCCCACGTTCCAGTGGTAACGAACGAATTGGGGCAGAAATTATCGAAGCAGACCCTCGCTAAATCCGTTGAAAACCTTCCGATGGACGAGGTGTTGTGCTTCGTCTTCATGCACCTTGGGTTGCCCCAAGTGAAGCGCGACAAACCGGAGGTCATGTTATCCGAGGCCACTGTAAATTGGGGCCAGAAATACATATAGAGCATGCGGTGTCTCCATCTTTTTTGTTTGGTTTGTTTTCCCTTTTGGGTGATGGCTCAATGCCAGGGTGACCATGAGTTGCACTACGATGGGATGAACTACCCGTTGGTTTCAATCGGAACGCAATGTTGGTTTGCACAAAATTTGTCGGCAACACATTTTTCCAACGGTGACCTCATTCCTGTTGTTGATGACCCAGCCCTGTGGAATGCTGGAGCTTCCGCTAACGCCTCCGCAGTAGTGAGGGCTGGAAGGCCGCTCAGGAAGGAGGAAAACGTGGCGCGTTACGGACTTTATTATTCTGGGCATGTGGCCATCGACTCCCGGGGTGTTTGTCCCGCGGGCTGGCACGTGCCGACGCACGAGGACTGGATTCAATTGGAAATTGCGCTCGGTTGCGGTGAGGAGGTGGCGCGTAAGTTCGGGTTTAGAGGAGGCATGCAAGGCGACAGGCTCAGAGTGACACAACCAGAATTGGAAGACTGGGTGGGATCCAATTCGTTCGGTTGGTCGGCACTCGCGGCAGGATTCAGGACAGGAGGAGGGAGCGATTCCAATTTTGGTGACAGCGCCTATTTTTGGTCATCTACAAAAAGGAGTGCATCTTCTCTCTACATCCGAGGGTTAACGTCGCACCGCCAAGACATGTACAGCTCAGAACAAGAGCTAACAAACGGATGCTCCATTCGGTGCTTGATGGATTGAATCAACGCTCCTGAATCAATTCCTCAATGATGTTGACCATGGCTTCAAATTCCTGAGGATCATAGAGGCGCGTCAGAAATCGGATGGTTCCCTTGCGGTCGATGACCACGTTGCGAGTGACTCCAGATTTGGGTGCTGCGATGGAATGGAAAACCAAGCCGCCTGGGTCGGGAGCAATGGGGTATGTAATGCCTGTAGCGGATGCAAATTCCGTCACCTTGTCGATGGCTTCATCGTAGTCAACTCCAATCAAGGTGAAACCTTGATCTGAATAGACTTGATGCACCTGACGTTCGAGCTCAGGCATTTCGGCGCGGCAAACACTGCACCATGAAGCAGTGAATTGAAGTACAGCGACCGATCCAAGCAATGAGGTGTTGGTATATGCTGTGCCATCGATGGCTGTTAAGTGAAAGGAGGGCATTTCATCTCCTACGGATACGATGTATCCCCGTTCATCCGGAATTTGGGACATGAGTATTGAACTGAAGAGAAGCAGGTGTAAGAGGGTCATTAATCTGCACATGGCAAGTAAAATGTGGGATTGCAGTCTGAGCCAGAAGGCATAGCAACGATGGTGGACGGGAGTGGATTGCCATTTACAGCATCGTGAATGAACTGTGCCAGCGCGTCCAGGGCATGGGGTTCAATCATGGCTTCATTGCACACTTCATGACCCGCACCTTCGTAGGCCACAACGAAAGCTTGTCCCCCATTGACCTCAGCGCAGGCATGCAATGCGGCTGGGCCTTGAAGGACAAATGCCCCGGGTGCATTCGAATCGCAGTGGCGGTGAATGGCTTGATCATAGGGCACGATGGCGTCGCACGTCCCGTGAAAAGCGATGAACGATGGGAGCTGATTCCAATCGGTCTCCAAAGGCTCAATGGCTCCAGAAAAACTGACAACAGCACCGACAGATTCCCGTCCTAACTGAAATCCCCAGAGCATGGCGGCCTCTGCACCAGCAGATGACCCCCCCACGGCAATCCACTCAGCTCCTCTCTGACGGATCGCACGCACTGCAGCGCCGACGTCCTCGGCTGCCCATAGCATGGCTTGCCGTTTGTCAGCGACGGGAACATCACATCCGAAACCAACACCGCGTTGGCGCAAGCGATAGGAAATGGAAGCGACGTGGATTCCTCGTTGAGCCAGCCCTTGAGCCAAAGTCACGACGGGGTCTGCATCTCGACTCCCACCGCTGAATCCTCCACCATGGGCAAAAACGAGCCAAGGTGCAGCAGGATTTTCTGATTCATAGAGGTCCATTCGCAACACCGTTTTACCTCTCTCGGCAAAAGGAATGCCTTTCTGTGCTAGCACAGCATCGCCGCGGCAGAACCAAAAGGATGCCAGAAAGAGTGCGTACATTGGCCTCATGTGGAACATGCGCATCAAGTTAACTAATGGAGGGAAGAGCACGCTGATTTTGTTCTCCTTTTTGTGGATTTCAGGTTTTTACGGCGTTGCCCAAACCTCCTCTGTTTCCGGGGTCGTGCGGGACGTTGACGCACGCTATGGGCTTCCTGGAAGTACCATTGAGTTGTTTCAAGATGGCCATGATGGCCGGTTTGCATCGACCGATGGAGAAGGACGATTTTCATTGGCTGACATTCCGGTTGGGCGCTGGTCCTTGCGTGTGGGATTCATTGGTTACGAGCCGTTTGTTCAGGACGTTGTGGAGGTGTCGAGTGGCCGGCCTGTTTATTTGGAAATCATGCTCCAGGAGTCTTTTGTGGCGTTGGAGGCAGCGGAGGTAACAGCGGCATCGGAAGACAACGGCTTAATGAATGAAATGGCTACGGTCAGTGCACGGGCCTTTACCGTAGAGGAAACAGATCGTTACGCTGGTTCTCGGGGTGACCCTGCTCGAATGGCGAGCAATTTTGCCGGCGTGCAAGGAGCGGACGACAGCCGAAATGACATTGTGGTGAGGGGCAACAGCCCCAGTGGTGTGCTGTGGAGAGTGGAAGGAGTGGATTTACCCAACCCCAATCACTTCAGCATCCCAGGTACAGGGGGAGGTCCAGTAGCGATTTTGAACAACAAGGTTCTGGCGAATAGCGATTTTTTCACGGCGGCCTTCCCGGCTGAATTTGGGAATTCCACGGCAGCCGTTTTTGACCTGCGCATGCGCAATGGCAGCACGGAGAGAATGGTCCGCAGTGCACAATTTGGTTTCCTCGGAGCGGAGGCCATGTTGGAAGGCCCGATCAACAAGGAAAAGCGTTCGAGTTTCTTGGTTAACTACCGCTACAGCAGCGCTGTCATTTTCTCCAAGTTGGGCATTGACATCGGTACGAGTGCCATTCCCTATTATCAAGATGGAAGCTTTCGTTTGTTTTTTCCGCAATCGAATGGAGGTGCGCTGGCATTTTGGGGAATAGGCGGGGTGAGCCAAGTGGACATCATGATCAGTGAGCAGGTAAGGCCAGAACGCAACATTTATGGCGACAATGACCGAGACCAGTTGTTTGGTTCTGGAACAGCCATCACTGGAGTGACCTACACCCGTCCCATCGATGAGAAGACGTACCTCAAAGCCACGTTGGCAGCGAGCCGGGATCGCCAGGATAGCGAGCACAATTTGGTCTACCGGGAACTGGCGCAGGACAGCACTTACCGCCTCGATAGTGTGGTGGATTACATGCGCTATCATTTCCATAACAACCGCCTGAGCGCAGCAGTGCACGCTACGACAAAGCGCGATGCGCAAACGACCTGGAGATACGGGTGCAATGTGGATTACAGGGTGGGGGTGTTTGAGGACAGCATTCGATTGGAGGTGGATAGCCTGGACGCGTTGCAAGGGTGGCAACGCCGCTGGGATGCACGCCAGTCATCGGCCCTTATTCAGCCTTTTGTGCAATGGAAATTCCGTCCCAATCCACAGTGGACCCTGTCCGCAGGTTGGCACTTGCAATTTCAAAGCCTCTCTCGGGATTTTTCTTGGTTGGAGCCTCGGCTTGGATTGCAGTACCAGAATGGAGTGAATCGGTTCACGGCGGGGTTGGGCGTTCATTCCCAAGTGCAGGCAAGTTACCTCTATGCCTCCAGCAATGGCGTGGCTGCTGACGGAACGTTGCAAATGCCCAACCAGGCGATGGGAATGACTCGGAGTGCACACTTCGTATTGGGTTGGAGCAGGCCGCTGAGTGAAGTTTGGTCGATGAAGGCAGAAGTGTATGCCCAGGAGTTATGGAACATTCCAGTGAGCCTTGAACCGAGTGCGTTCTCGCTCATCAACTCAGGGTCAGGTTTCAGTCGGCTATTCCCTGATACGCTTGTCAATGAGGGAACCGCTCGGAATTACGGTGTGGAGCTAACGGTGTCACGTGCATTCCGTGATCGCTGGTTTGTATTGTTGACAGGCAGCGTGTTTGATTCCAAATTTGAGGGCAGTGATGGCATTGAGCGCAACACCGATTTCAACGGAGGTTATGCTTGGAATGCGCTGGCCAGCAAGGACTGGAAATTCAATTCTGCGTGGAGTTTCGTGACGGGGCTCAAAATGACCATGGCAGGTGGACGTCGTTTTGGCACGCCAGATGTGGAGGCCAGCAATGCTGCTCGAGAGCTAATTTATTTGGATGAAGGATTCAATGAGCAGCAATTTGCACCCTACTTCCGGCTTGATTTGAAAACGAATCTAACCTGGAATCGCCCTGAATCCACTCACCAGTTGGGGATTGATTTTGTCAACCTTACGGGCAAGCAAAACGTCTTGAAATTGACTTATGCTCCAGATGAATCGGGCGACGCGAATCAAAGCATCCGAGAAGAATACCAATTGGGTTTCCTGCCGATCTTCTTCTATCGAGTGGATTTTTAACGAACGGTTTTGCGCTCTTTTGGAACTGCAGCTTCACCACTTCTTGGGTGAAACTTAGTTACTTGATCTCGTAGGAATCGCCGATCAAGGTGGGTGTATATTTCCGTCGTAGTCAACTGAGCATGTCCCAACATGACCTGAACAGCTCGCAAATCGGCGCCCGCTTCCACGAGGTGTGTGGCAAAACTGTGTCTGAATGTGTGCGGACTTACATTCTTGCGAATTCCAGCTTGAATGGTCACACGGCGAATCATGGTAAAGGTCATTTGACGGCTCATGCTACGTCCTTGCCTTCCGAGAAACAACGTGTCTTCGAATCCGGATTGTGGAACCAGTGCGGATCGGTAGTGACTCAGATAGTCATCGATTGCATTCATCGCTGTTGTGCCAATCGGTACGATGCGCTCTTTGTTGCCTTTGCCTATGACGCGCACCACGCCGTCGATCAAATCCACTTGAGATAACTTTAAATCTACCAATTCGGTGACGCGCAGGCCACAGCTGTACATGGTCTCCAGCATGGCTTTGTTCCGCACACCTTCGCGCCGTGACAGGTCGATGCTTTCAATGAGGGTGTGGATTTCTTCGACGCTGAGCACATCCGGCAATTTCCGCTGGGGACGCGGAGATTCGACGAGTTCCACGGGGTCGCCTTCGATGAGCCCTTCGATGCGAAGGTACTTGCAAAAACTCCGAACTCCACTGAGCATGCGGGCTTGGCTATTCCTCGCCAAACCTCGATCGAACAAACTTCCCATGAAGTGCTCAACGGTCTCCATCTCGATTCCAGTGGGACTGGAAGTGCCTTCCTCTTTTTGAGCGAATTCAGAGAACTGCTCAATGTCTCTGATGTAAGCTTGGATCGAGTTTTGACTCAATCCCCGTTCCAACTCCAGGTACGTTCTGTATCCAATGAGTGCGGACGTCCAGTCAGTTTGATTATCAGCCATTATGGTAACCATTGTTGGTTTGCGAGCACCAGCGCCTCTTGTACAGTGATGCGCTGGCCGTGCTCATATGCGGTCACGAAAGGACCTGGAAAAGAATAAGTGGCGTTCAATTCCTCACGTCGGTTGCGTGCGGAAGAATAGGTGCTGAATGCACCGGTTGTGTATTTGATCCAATCTTCGTGTGGCTCGGCGTCCACGGTGGATGCGAATTCAAACTTGCGCTTGAACCATGGGCCATCCACATACCGATGTGCTGCCATGATTTGCACCCGGTAAGAAATGCCAGGGTCAGGTGCCGGAACTTCCATGGCAACATCCGAAACGTTCACGGGATTGTTGTCAGGCCTCGCCGCGGTTAAGTTGAGGTTCAACCAACCAGAAGGGTCTTGAATTTCGTTCAATTCAAGGCCTGGTATGGTTGCCATCTGAGTCGATTCGCCTACGGCAAACTCTGCTGCTCCAGCAAGTTGAGGGAGGCACGAGGTCAAATCTCCCATGATCCTGTAACTCACGTAAAAGGAATTGCTTGAAGGAGCGTTGAACCAGTAAAAGGTGATTTCTTGAGACTCAAATTTGACCGTTGCTCGTTCCAAAACATCATGTTCAGCTCTGCACCCATCCGGTAACTGATCGACCAACCGAAGCATGCGGCGTTTTGGGTGGCCAGTGATGTGGAATTCCACTCGAGCGACCTCGGGTCCTTCAGCGAAGACTTTTCTCGTGACGGAAAAGCCAGCGGGGTCATAAAGTTCGGTGCTCGCTGGAAAGGCGGAGGATGATGCGCCATCGATTTCCCATTCGGTGGGAGTAGGTAAAAGGGGAGTGCCTGCAATTCCGTTTTCCGGAGTGCCTAAGTAGCTCGCGTCCAATGCAACATCTTGCCTGCGTCCATCTACGATGTAGGACCAGAGCGGTTCAAACGTTCCGCCGCTGAAGGAGTTTTTTGCTTCGATTCCAAGCTTCACTTGGAAACTGGATGTTGCCGGAGCGTCCAGCCAGATCAGCTTCACGTACTCCCCATCAAAATCGAAAGATGCACCCTCTGTCTGAATGGGGGTGACCTCCAAGTGGGCGGGCACATGCAAGTGAAGCCTTGCAAAACCTCGGGCATCGCCTTTGTGAATGACCCAACTGGCTGTAGCGAATTCTCCTACGGCAAGTTGAGATGGAACACGTGATTCTGAATCAATGTGATCGCCAATGCCCATGAACGCAAACCAAGGGCGCAGGAGGAAAATGAGAAACGGTATGGACCAATGCATGTGTGCAAGCTACGTGCACGAATAAGGGGTTGCTTGCGCGGGCTAATGCATTTGCGAACATCGGTATGTGGACCAAACCGGTTTTCTCAGCACTTCAATTTGGGGGCAAAAAAAGGGTCCTGTTCCAGCGTTCTGAAACAGGACCAACTTAACCAAATTATCACTTGATGCTTAGCTTTTGCTAAACTCACTTAAAACCAAACGCAATGTAGGATGCTATTTTCCGTTTTTATTGGCTGTGAATCAGGGGTTTTTCACAATGCATTGTGCGTTAACTGAAGGGTTGCAGGATGGAGAAAATGCTTTTCAATTGGTTGTTGCATGTCATGAGAAAAGCACTATCTTTGCCGACCAATTCAGTGCTACGAACATGAAGCAAGGCATTCACCCAGACAATTACCGCTTAGTCGTTTTTAAGGACATGTCCAACGATTACGCGTTTCTCAGCAAGTCAGCTGCGAACACGAAAGAGACCATCACGTGGGAAGATGGAAACGAATATCCATTGATCAAGGTGGAAGTCAGCCACAAATCTCATCCTTTCTACACAGGAAAGGCGCAGTTTGTGGATACAGCTGGTCGAATTGACAAATTCCGTCAGAAGTACGACAAGTTCAAGAAGTAATCCGTTTCAGGATTTTTTGAAAGAGACATTGCCGCGTCCCCAGAGGGGGGCGCGGTTTTTTTTTGTTTATGAGGTCCGTTCCAAAAGAGGGGCTAAAGCCACAGTGTCTGTGATTTCAAGGCCATAGCCAATGATTCCCTTTTTTCTGGGGCGATCAGACAGCACTGCCAGTTTCTTCACGCCACAATCTCGCAATATTTGCGCGCCGATTCCGTAGTCCTTGGAGTCCAGTGGAGATTCGGCAGGTGGTGTGTCTTTACCAAATGCCCGCAATCCGTCGAGCAATTCGCCATCTTTGGGGAGCTTGTTGATGACAACAACAACGCCTTTGCCTTGCTCCTCCATGTACTGGAGTGATGCTCGAAGTTCTCGGCCTCGCCCACCATCCAATGTCATGAAGAGGTCGGAAACCACATCGGTGTGGTGCACGCGAACGGGAACCGGCTCGTCTTCTTTCCAAGTACCCAGTCTCATGGCGAGGTGCACCACGTCGTTGGTTGTTTGTCGGTAAGCAGTGGCTTCGAAGGTGCCAAACTCCGTTCTGATCGTTTCAACATGTTCCTTCTTGATCAACGTGTCATGTTCGAGTCGATAGGCAATCAGGTCGGCAATGCTGACCAACTTGAGTCCAAAACGATCGGCCAAATCCCGGCATGCGGGGAGCCTCGCCATGCTTCCGTCTTCGTTCATGATCTCTACGATCAAACCAGCTGGTTCAAAGCCTGCGAGTCGCGCAAAGTCAATTGCAGCTTCCGTGTGACCAGCTCTTCGTAGCACACCTCCGCGTCTGGCTCGCAGGGGGAAAATGTGACCGGGCTTGCCCAGTTCTTCTGGGCGTGTAGAGGGGTCAATTAACGCCTCCACCGTTTTGGATCGATCCGATGCTGAAATACCGGTAGTGCAGCCGTGACCGATCAAATCCACGGACACCGTGAAGGGGGTTTCGTAGGCGGCGTTATTCGAAGTGACCATGAGGTCCAATCCCAATTCATCGCACCGGTCTTCGATGAGGGGCGCACAGATCAAACCGCGGCCATGGGTCGCCATGAAGTTGATGACTTCGGGGGTGACATTGCGCGCAGCAGTCAAAAAATCACCTTCATTTTCGCGGTCTTCATCGTCCACGACGATGATGATTTCACCACGGCGAATGGCTTCAATCGCTTCGGTTATGGGGTCGAGCAGGCTCATGCTGCGAAGTTAGGTTAAATCAAATCCCCAATCGGATTCGCAATCGTGTGGTTTCGGGCAAATGGGTGGTAAATTTGATGCATGATTTTACCAGTAGTTGCTTACGGCGATCCTGTTTTGAAAGCCGAGGCGGAAGAGGTCAGTCAAGACCATGACGGTTTGGGGGCTTTGATTGAGAACATGTGGGAAACCATGTATGCATCTGAGGGAGTGGGATTGGCGGCTCCGCAAATCGGGGAGTCCCTGCGCATGTTCATCGTCGATGCCACACCATTTGCAGAGGGAGACCGTGGCGATTTGTCTTGCAGAGACTTCAAGCGCGTGATGATCAACCCTGTGATTTTTGAAGAAAGTGAATTGTCCGATGACATGGAGGAAGGGTGTTTGTCCATTCCAGGCATTCGTGAGCAAGTAAATCGCCCAATCTCCATACAGGTAGAGTATTACAATGAGAAGTGGGAATTGGTGGAAGAGCAGCTTGAAGGCATACCTGCTCGTGTTGTTCAGCATGAGTACGACCACATCGAGGGTGTGCTGATCACGGATCATGTAAGCCCGATGAGGCGGAGGTTGTTGCATGGCAAGTTGCGTGACATCACCAATGGTAAGGTCAGTGTAGATTACCGGATGCGCTTTCCAGGGGTTAAAGGGAGATGAAGAATTTCATTTGGTTTTTGTCGGTGGCTGCATTGGGATGCGCTGGCATAGACAGTTCATCAGAAGCGGCGGTGTCCTGTTCTGATCGGCTCACGGAGATCACGGGTCTCGAAGCCCTGCTGTTTGGTGCAGGTGAAGCAGGGGTTGATCCCGGTGTGCGGGATAAGTTATTAAAAGGGTATGCCGAGTTCTCCAATTCCTGCAGCGGTGATCCAGCGACCCCTGAGATGTTGTTTCGCCGGGCTGACCTGCTGCGCTCCAAAGGTGCGTTTGAGGAGGCCATGACACAGCTTCGTGATGTGCACGATCACTTTCCGCAATTCGAGAAACGCGCGCGGTGTGCGTTCATCGTTGGTTTCATTGCAGAAACGGAGCTTGGGGATGCGGAACAAGCACGGTTGACGTACCAACAGGTCATCGATGTCCATCCCAACTCTATTGAAGCTCAATGGGCTCAGCTTTCCCTCAGTCAATTGGATATGAAGGATGCCAATTTGATGCAGGTATTCCAAAAGTGACTGCTGACCTGAAGCCAGCGAGTCGAATCGCGATCGAACTCCATCCTTGGATGCAAATGATCCATGACATGGAGGTGAGGGAAGCTAAGAGAGATTCATAGCGAGTTGCTTTGATTTGCGTGGTAAATTTGCGGCAAAATTTCAAGCATGAGTGCCAAGTTTCGCGCAGGAGTCCTTTGGGGCGACGAAGTCCGTCAAGTTTTTCAAGATGCTCAAAAGCATCAATATGCTCTTCCAGCAGTTAATGTAATCGGAACAGACTCCATCAATGCGGTGATGGAGACCGCGGCAAAGTTGAATTCTCCAGTCATTGTGCAGTTTTCGCATGGTGGAGCTTCATTCTACGCTGGAAAGGGTTTGAAGTTAGATGGTGAACGCGCAGCCGTGCTGGGTTCGGTGAGTGGAGCGCTCCACGTGCACACCCTCGCTCAGGCTTATGGCATTCCAGTCATTTTGCACACCGATCATTGTGCCCG
>DAISXU010000069.1:0-11310 GCA_036825655.1 Flavobacteriales bacterium
CCGTACCTCCAACATGGCAGAACGATCGTCTGCTGAATCCCTGGGCAAGAGCATGATACGTCCATCCTCATACGTCTCCCTGAGTTTCGATTCGAGTGCAGGCAATTCCTCACGCGCTAATTCTTTGTAGTCCGCATCATTGCCGGCCAGCCATTTCTTCGCTTGTTCCACATCCAAGTGGACACGTTCCATCATTTCGGCATGCTGCACAATGGGCTCAAGTCGGCGGTATTCACGCATGAGCTCTCGGTATGCAGTTTGATCCGAAATGACATCGGGGTCACCAACCAATTTCTCTACTTCCCGAAATCGATCACGTACTGATACGAGTTTGGCCAACAACGCCGACACTTCATCCATGGCTCCTTATCCAGCGTATTCAAAAGTACCATGCTCACCGGAAACCGTGACCCGCGGACGATCCGATGGCTCGCAACGACCTATGATGCGTGCATCCACCCCCATCCCTTTCGCTATTGAAATGATGGCATCTGCTGCTTCCTGATTCGTATAGATTTCCATCCGATGGCCCATGTTGAAGACCGTATACATCTCTTTCCAATCGGTACCCGAGGATGCTTGAATCATTTTGAAAAGCGGAGGTGTGGGGAACAAATTGTCTTTGACCACATGCACATTCCCTATGAAATGCAAAACCTTGGTTTGGGCTCCTCCACTGCAATGGACCATTCCATGGATGTGATTTTTCCAAACCGGCAAAATCGCTTGGACCACCGGGGCGTATGTTCTTGTTGGTGAGAGGACCAATTTGCCTGCGTCGAGGGGTACACCCTCAACTGCATCCAACAACCCCTTATCCCCTGTGTAAACCCATTGCTCGTCAGTTCCCGGATCCACACTTTCGGGATACCGATGAAGCAACTCTTTGTGAAATACGTCATGCCGGGCACTGGTGAGTCCATTGGACCCCATTCCACCGTTGTATTCCTGCTCCCAGCGTGCCTGTCCAAAACTTGCAAGCCCAACCACCACGTCGCCTGCTGCGATTTGACTGTTGTCGATGACATCTTGCCTTCGCATCCGAGCCACGACCGTGGAGTCCACAATAACCGTCCGGACCAAGTCTCCGACATCGGCCGTTTCCCCTCCCGTTGATTGAATGTCTAGGCCCTCACTCCTCAGCTCCTTCAAAATGGACTCCGTTCCTTCGATCAGCGCTTTTACTACTTCTGCAGGAATCAAATGCTTGTTTCGACCGATGGTGCTGGATACAAGTATCGGGCCCGTGGCGCCCACACATAGTAAATCATCCACGTTCATGATCAAGGCATCCTGAGCAATGCCTTTCCACACCGACAAATCCCCTGTCTCTTTCCAATACATGTAGGCCAGGGCCGACTTGGTACCTGCGCCATCTGCATGCATAACAATGCAATGTTCCGGACTCCCCGTGAGGTAATCCGGAACAACTTTGCAAAAAGCTTTATCAAACAATCCCTTGTCTACACCAGCGATTGCTGCGTGAACATCTTCTTTTCCAGCTGAGACTCCCCTGCTGGCGTATCGGGTTGCTTCCGTCATTCTGTCGATTTAGGAACGTAGTCGAATCGAAGGATTCGGAATACTGTTCTCCGATTTGTTTGGTGCGCAGCCTCACGAGCAGCATCGTCTGCCATCGCTTTGATCTCCGCATCTGACACCAACAACTGCTCTTCTCCTAAACCAACAGCAACCAAACGGTCTTGGTCTATGCCACGACTAATCAAATAATCAACGCATGTTTGAGCGCGTCGCTGACTCAGTTCCTTGTTGTAGGCGTTGTCTCCTCTGCTGTCCGTGTGCGCCTCAAGTTGAATCACGAACGTTTCGTTCACTTGCAGCAGGTCCAAGAGGTAGTTCAACGAATCTGCAGAATTCACCTCGGAGTTGATCAAAAGCGCTGCTTCATTGAAGGGATAGAGTACCAATGGCATGGGGTATTCCTTCTCTGAAATTTCCTTCAAGAAGTACTCACGTGCCATGGTCGTGCTCTCCGTAAGCCCTACAGTCGAAAAGCGATCGCCTGTTCCGATGTATCCGTCGTTCTTCACTTCAACCGTGTAGGTTGTGTTCTTTTGGATCTCTTCTTCGCAAAGCGAAACACCACCATCCACGTCAGCAGTCAACTCCCAAGAGTTTCCATCACTTCCCTGAACCGTCACAGTGCCCATTAAAGGAATGCCTGTATCGTAATCGTACACATTGGCACGGAAACAAAATTCAATATTGGGCAACGTGAAGCTGTACAAATCGTCCTTCCCCTTTCCACCAGGTCGGCTGGATGTCAAAATACCGCGGTCCTCATTTTCGTAGAAGATGATGCCAAAATCATCCGATGAACTGTTGATGGGATAAGGCATTACCTCGACCTCAGCGAAGGCCATTTCTCCTTCCAATGGCATGGCGCGAACAATGTCCAACCCACCCAATCCACCATGCCCCTTCGATGCAAAATACAAAGCTCCATCGTAGCGCATGGCGGGGAACATATCATCCTCAGGCGTATTGATGCCTGCCCCCATGTTCACGGGTTGGCCAAATGAATCTTCTCGCTCATCGTACTTAACGTACCAGATGTCTTTGCCTCCAAAACCACCTTCCATGTCCGACGCAAAAAACATGTAATTCTGATCTGGGCTCATCGCAGGGTGCCCGACCTGAGAACTGTCATCCACCTCCCGGTTTACCAAATCGACCAATTCAGATGGTCCCATCCGCGTGCCCATGACGCTTGCACGGTAAATGTCGCAGGCGTAATTGTTGTCGTTCTCGACAATGCAGCGGGTGAAGTACATCGACTTGAATTTTTTGTCGAATGTCACCGTTCCTTCATTCGAAGGCGTGTTCACTGTGCTGTTGAGAGGCTCAGGGGTGCTCCAGCGTCCCTTTTTATCCTGCTCTGCGCGAAAAAGGTCCATGAAACTCTGGCCCGTAATCGGATCCTCGCCTGATCCCGTAGCAGACTCGCGAGAGGATGCGAAAACAATCTCATCCGACTTCTTGGACGCAAAGCCCGCTCCAAAGTCATAAGCATCAGAATTCAGCAACAACAAATTTTGAACAATGTAGCGCGAAGGCGGCTCATCCAAGGCTAACGCATCGTCATCAGCTTGTTGAATCCTTGCTTGCGCCACCGATTCGTCTCCTCCTTTTTCTTGGTAAGTCTGGAACCACTCAATGGCTTCATCAAACTCCTGTTGCATGGACATGATGTCCCCGTAATGAAGGTAAATCTCAGGGTGGTCTTCACCATACCGTAGACCGATGGCCTTATCGTACCATTCCTCAGCCGCGTCAGGAGTCAACATCAATCGGAAGCACTCCCCGACGAGGTAGGCACAACGAGCTTTCTCGTCAATGTCATTCTTCATGCGCGGGTACGCTTTGATGTATTCTTTTGAGGCTTCGAAGTATCCCCCACGCTCAAAATGCCCATCCGCCTCGGCGGTTGCATCAGATTGTGCATGAATCGACAAAGTGCCTGTGAGGCAAAGCAGGAGGGCGAGGCCCAACCGTGATAGAACTACTTGCAGGGTCTGTGGCATTCTGAATCGCTTGGTAACAATTGCCGAAAGTAAGACAATGGGCCCAAACTCAAGGTAGATGAACTGAAAATTCAACAAAAAAGCCCGGATGGACCGGGCTTTTTTATTGAATGTTTGGCGTTTACCGGGTGAAGAGCAATTCAGCAAACTTCGGCAACGGCCAGAGGGCGTCGTCTACGGCCTGCTCAAGCTCTGAGCAAATGGCCGCAAGCACCTCCACTTGAGGCATCACCTCGTGAGCGTAGGATTTCGCTTTGCCCAAGACGGTATCTTGTGATTCAGCTGCATCGTGAATGCGCTCCAACTCATCTGCCCCTGCATGAAGCGCCTGAATCAACTTGCCTACATGGCGAAGCAAGGTTCGCTGGGCCAAAGTCAACTCCCCAGACTCATCTCCCAAAACAGCAGACAGACCTTGGATGTTGGTCACCAGGCCATTTTGGTATTTGATCGCCGAAGGCATGATGACACTGCGAGCCATATTCATCAGAACGCGAAACTCAATTTGACGCTTTAAGATGTACGCCTCCAATTCCACCTCCACTCGCGCATGCACCTCCTCAGGGCGCAAAACTTTCATGTCCGCAAACATTTGAATTACGTCAGGGCGCATGAACACTTCCAAAGCGTCCGGAGTGGTCCGAAGGTTGGACAATCCCCGTCGCTCTGCTTCCAAGCGCCACTCTTCCGAATAGCCATTTCCCTCGAAACGAATGGCCTTGCTTTGGGTGATGAGCAATTGAAGCTCTTTCAGGATGGCGTCATCCTTCTTATCCCCCGCTTCCATTCGGGCATCCACAGCAATCTTGAACGCCTCCAACTGCTCCGAAACAATCGTATTGAGAACGGTCATTGGCACCGCACAATTCGCCGTGCTGCCCACTGCGCGCAGCTCGAACTTATTGCCCGTGAAGGCAAACGGTGAGGTTCTGTTGCGGTCGGTATTGTCCAAAAGCGCCTCAGGAATTCGGCCGATTTCCAACTTCAGCGCAGTCTTGTCGTCAGGTGTCAAAGCCCCAGCCCCGATGCTTGCTTCCAAGTCGTCCAACAAGGTCGACAACTGGGAACCGATGAACGCGCTAATGATGGCCGGTGGGGCCTCATTCGCACCCAAACGGTGGTCGTTTCCGACACTGGCAAT
Source organism: Flavobacteriales bacterium (assembly GCA_036825655.1). Lineage (GTDB taxonomy): Bacteria > Bacteroidota > Bacteroidia > Flavobacteriales_D > Sanyastnellaceae > JALQTD01. The sequence continues at coordinate 4,687 of DAISXU010000069.1, forward strand.
GGCCGCTCGAACTACATCCGCACGCTTGTGCAACGCAGCCAAGGTGTTGACGAAGAAAGTCAAGAACCTCATGTTCGTTTTCGGCGTGTTGCCTGGCTTCAGGAGGTTTACTCCCGTGTCCGTGCCCAAGGACCAGTTGTTGTGCTTGCCGCTTCCATTCAAGCCCGGATAGGGCTTTTCGTGGAGTAAAACCCGGAAGTCGTGCTTTCGAGCCACTTTCTCCATGATCTCCATCAATTGGAGGTTGTGGTCATTGGCCAAATTCGCTTCCTCAAAGACCGGTGCGCATTCGAATTGGTTCGGTGCCACCTCGTTGTGACGCGTAGTAACCGGTATTCCCAAGCGGTGTGCCTCGTACTCGAACTCCTTCATGAAGGCCGTTGCACGCGCGGGTATGCTTCCGAAGTAATGGTCATCCAATTGCTGTCCTTTCGCAGGAGGGGCACCAAACAACGCGCGCCCTGTCATTTGCAGGTCTGGCCGCGCAGCGAAGAGGCTCTTGTCCACCAAAAAGTACTCTTGCTCCCAACCTAGCGTCGCATAGACCTTCGTGACATTCTTGTCGAAGTATTGACAAACCTCGGTAGCAGCGCGGTCGATGCGGCTCAGAGCTTTGAGCAGCGGCATTTTATTGTCTAGCGCGAATCCCGTATAGCTTATGAAGATGGTCGGGATGCACAAGGTGTTATCCGTTACAAAAGCTGGGCTCGTTGGATCCCAAAGGGTATATCCTCGAGCCTCAAAGGTGTTGCGAATTCCACCATTGGGGAATGAACTGGCGTCTGGCTCCTGCTGTACCAACAAGGATCCATCAAAACGCTCGATGGCTCTGCCATCACCGATGGGCTCGATGAAGCTATCGTGCTTCTCCGCTGTCGCCCCTGTCAAAGGCTGAAACCAATGGGTATAATGCGTTGCACCCCGACTGATGGCCCATTCTTTCATCGCAGCTGCAGCCTGGTCAGCCACCTTGCGATCGAGCGGTGTGTGGCGCTCCATCGCTTCGACAATGCTCTTAAAAGCTTCATCGGTCAAATACTCCCGCATGTTGTGCAGGTGGAATGCATTTTCACCGAAATAAGCAGAAATCTTGTTGTGTGGGCGCTCTTTGTGCTTTGGAACGCGCTCCAAAACGTCTTTTAAGGCCTGTTGACGTGCAATACTCATGGCATGAAGTGATTTGCCGGCAAAAATACATCCGACAAAATCACTTCTCCATGAAAAAAGACATAATTTTTATCAACACCCCCTCTCGCGAAGGGGGTCAATCACAAAAAAGTGGTCTTTAAATGAATAAGACCCCCTAAATTTAAACTGACTTACTCGATTTGAACCCAAATCCCTTGATGCCCCTGATCGCTTGCGAGCTCCAAATGATACGTTCCTGAAGGATAGCCTGCTACAGGAATTGTCAATCCTGAGTCTGTGGGCGTCAGCCTCCCTTCGTTCACCAAACGGCCTTGGATGTCTCTCAAGTACCAAGCAGCTGCATCAAACGCTGGATTCCACCTCAGCCGCAACGCATCTGAAGCCGGATTTGGATAAGCCTCGAGTTCGATCTCAATCGCTTCTCCCACCTCATCGACTGACACCACATTCGTTTGGAAGAAAAAGGCCCGTGAAATGGACTTACCAAAATCGGGTTCAAAGACGTGAAAGTTGCCGCCTGCCACTTTTTTCAAACGGACATAACCCGAGCCATCGTTGTTGGCCCAAAAGCTCATTCCATCATCGCCACTGTCGTAAACGGTGAAGCGATAACATCCTTGATTGATGGCAATGGTATCGCGAATGGTGGCATTCGCTTGGTTGTACCCCCTGGACCAAACCACATTTCCTGCGGCATCCGTTAACTCAACAGTCGTCTCGACGGGCACCAAGTTCGTCTTCGTCCAAACCACGATTCGGTTATCGTCGAGCCCATTGTACTCCCAGGTCGGCACGCGGTGGAAGGTCGAGCGAGCGGTATTGTTCCCCGGCTCTTCGTCTCCGGTCAACGCAACTGAAACTTCGAACGTTAGGACCTCATCGTTGCCACCTTCATGGAATGAAGGGTCATCAAATGGAAGAGCCACCGTTTCTGACTCCAAGAAACCCAACTCCCCCGTCCATTCAAACGTTTGAACCAAGCCTCCAAGGATTTGATAAGTGAAAGTGCACGAGGTCAAAACCTCTGACCCATTGTTCCTCAGGATGACCTCTGGAGATTCACACACCGGATTCATCCGGCTCTTGACCTTCACATCCGACGGTGACAGCACGTCCATGATTTCCGCATCACGCGTCATGTTAGGGTCTCCGTAAGCTATGATTTGGCCTTCCATTCGGTAATTCCCATCTGGATCCCAAGTGATGTCATAATCTACCGAAAACGGCTCATCAGGGTTGACCAATGGAGTCAACTCAAAAGTTCGGGTATCTACCATGTCACCCGGACACCAGCCCGCTCGGTCATAGATCCACGTCCCGCCCTGTGGGAAAAGGGGATTGTCCGCACACTCGCGCATGATTTCCCAAGTCCATTGCGGCTGTCCATTGACTTCGACGGTGTGCAAATTGTAGCAGAATTCACCGCAGTTGTTTCCGGAACCGAAGCCGTGGCCACTTGCACGCGTCACCAAACGGAACATGGACTCCCCTTCCTGGGGAGTAAAGGTTTCAGAAATAATCTGGTCATCAAAGGTGTTGAGGTTGATTGTTCCGTGCCAAAAAGACTCAACGCGCTTCACATCCCGTGGAGGGGTGCCGTGGACGAAGGCGAACTTGAGGTCGAGCAATTCCTGCCAGTTTCCTGCCTCAAGTTCAACGCTGTCCCGCAGCAACGGCAGGTAGTCGGTCACGTCGACCACCCACGTCCAACCGTCGGGACCGAGGGTCAAGTTGATGCCATAAGGCGTGATGTACCTCGCGAGCTCGTAGCGATCGACAACCTCGAAGGGCACGCCGTAATAAGTTACCTCTTCATTGACGTAAATGGAGTGTTCGCCAGCCATAGGATACGTCGCAAGGACCTCGCCAGATGCTGTTCTCGTTTTGATTTCTGTCTCAATGGGATAGCCATAGGCCAATTCCACCCATTCAGCCGAATTCCCAATGGCCGACCATTGTGACACGCTCACCGGAGCAATGGGGTCCAACACGTCAATCGAATAGCTAACCTCCTCACCAAAATCTGCACCCACAACCCAGCCGAAAGATGGCTTCACAGCTGGTGCATACGGACCTGAGTTGAGGTAGGCATCCATCCCCTGATGTTGCACGCGATCCGCATCTCCATGCAACCAACCCGCATCTGAAGGGGTGCCATTCGCGGAATCAAATGACTCGTGAAGAACCAAGGCATCGATGAACGGATGGTCCGTGAGTGATGTCATGGCTTTCCATGCATCGATGGTCGTTTCATCCAATTCAACAGACCAAATCCGAAACTCCTCTACATCTCCTCGGTAAAAATTCCCCGTCCCTGGCCCGTTGGAGCCAATGAACAGCGTAACCACCTCTCCAAAGGCATTGTCCTTGTTCACTCCTGAATGCCACAGCGCTCCATTCAGGTAAATGGCCATGGTTCCCGCCGAGGCATCTTTGGTGAACGCCCAATGGTTCCAAACCCCTTCGTAATCCGAGGCGTTCGCGGCAGCATCGATGCGGTCAAACCCGCCATCGTCACCTGCATCCCAATACACTCGACCATTGCTCCAAGGCAAGTGCACGTTGATTTCGCGTTGGTTGGAAGCATTGAGCCCTTCAACTATGCTGTTGTTCTCGGGTTGAAATTCTGCTGCACCTCGCTGCCAAAACTCGACGGTCAGTTCGTCATTGACCGCTGCCATGCCATCCACATTCAATTCGACGTTGTCTCCTCCGTTCAGATTGAGGTAAAGGCCTTCGGATGACGCGCACCAGGTTTGGTTAGGTGCTTCTTCAGTGGCCCAAAACTCCATCCCATTCCAATCGCCACCATCCCATACACACTCCACGATTACCGCATCCACTCCATTCCAATCCCATGGAGTAGCAAATGGCCAATGCATCGTACCATTGGAGGCGAGGCCCGCATACACTTGGGTCAAGCCGTCCTCCATGAATGACGTTATGGAATCCTGGCCGATGTGTCCCAATCGCACGTTTACCCGCATCCCTTCCGTCATGGTTGCATCCCATGGCAATGAAAACCCATCGATTAAACCAGCGGACAATTCCATCGCCATCAACTCCTCGGCCGTCCAAAGCCACTGGGCCCGCCCAGCCGAAGCAGAGAAAGGGGCCAAGGGCATTTCGGGCATGGAGGAGCCGGAGTACACAGCGTCAGCTCCAACGATGGATGCATGGGTATAGGCATAACGGACGGTATCTGCCGTACCATTGGTTGGCGACAAGATCAAGGTATCCGCTTCAAAATCGAGGTTATTGATTTTCCATTTGGGCACAGCAAACAGGCTACTGTCCATCACCCCTGTGTGATCAAATAAATAGGTGTAGGTCAAATAGTCCCACTCCCCGCATGGGAAACCCAAATTCCCGGCAGTCCCATCCTCAAAGCACTTGAGGTTGTGGTACATCAATACTTTCGAATACGAGGTGCCATTGTCAGCCTCGGGGAATGTGAACCACTTTCGTCCAGGGCTTTCATAAGCTGTGGAAGGGTTATTTTGTTCTTCCCAAGTATAAGTCTGTACCCATGTGGTGTCTTGGGCATACACACCTTGCGAAGCCAAAACGGCCAAACAGGACAGCAGTCCTACAATTCGTTGAATCATAATGGAGAGGTTAGAACCCAAAGGTAAGGGAGCCTTCATTTCAATCCATGGCATCGGGCTTCGCAATCGACAAGACCGCAGAGCGCAGTGCCCTGGTTCATTTTCAGAACCGCGCAAGTCCAGTCAAATGGGTCAATTTTATATTCTTGTCGCAAGCACTCTATGTTTCACTAATTTCGCGCGCGCTTCAGCGTAAGCGCTTGTTAACCCCTGAAAGAGCTCGCAATGAACGTTTGCTTCATCATGTACCCTTGGGAGGCCATCACACCCGCATCCGACAGCACGCTTCGGATGATCCACGAATGTGCAAGCCGAGGACACCGTTTGGCCTTGACAACCGCCTCGAACCTGACCATTCGGGACTCAACAACGATGGCATTTTGCCGGATGTTCAATCCTGAGGCCAAGGTTTCGAAGTCCATTGAAACTTTCTACAAGCAAACCAAATTCAAAGAACAGATGCTTCCACTTGCAGGATTCGACGTCATCTTCATGCGCGCGAATCCCCCCTTGGATGCTACCGTTTTGAATTTCTTGGATTCCGTGAAAGACGATGTGCTCATTGTCAATAACGTTTTGGGACTTCGTGAAGCCAACAACAAGCTTTACACGGCGGCCATGAACGGGCCAGGCGCGGAAATTACACCGCGGACGTGGGTGAGCAAGAACAAGGATTATTTGCAGCGGGTCATACGCGACAACACGTCCCAGAAAATGATCATGAAGCCATTGAATGGGTTTGGCGGAAGTGGCGTCATTGTCATTGAGAAAAATGCCATTCAGAATGTGAATTCCTTGCTCGATTTCTACATCACTGGAAAAGGCAACGAGTCCAACTACGTCATCATTCAGGATTATGTCGACGGCGCTGAGCAGGGCGATGTGCGGGTCTTGATGCTGCACGGCGAGCCCATTGGCGCCATGCGCCGGGTTCCCGCAGAGGGCGAAGCACGGTCCAACGTGCACGCTGGAGGAAAAGCTGTCAAGCATGTGCTCACCGCGGAGGAAAAGCGCGTTTGCCAATTGATCGGCCCAAAACTGATCAAAGACGGTTTGTACTTCGTGGGAATCGACTTGATCGGTGAAAAATTGATTGAGGTGAATGTCTTGAGTCCAGGCGGGATTGTGAACATCAATCGCCTCAACAAGGTGAAGTTGCAGAAGCGCATTGTGGATTGGGCTGAAGACATGGTCAGGCAGCAAGCATGGCAACAAGAACGCAGAGTGGCTTTGCGCAAAACCGTGGACGAAGCGTGAGCAAGCCCCTTCAACTCACCAGTGCTGAGATCATCGAGAGGATCAAAGCCGGTCGTGATTTTGAAGCTGAAGCAACGGACACGGGATTGCGCATCCGAATCACGGATTATGTGCCATTTGTTTGCACCGCCATTCATGCGGGTGGACGAATGCGCCATGAACTTCAGCTGAAATGTGCTTTGGACGAGTTCGATCGTTGGCAGGAAGAGGATCCCGATACCGACACCTTCATTTCTCCTATGCCCATCACAGTTGTGGGTTTGGACTCCCGCTACGCTTACGATTTGAACCGCTCTCCGGAGGAGGCAATCTTCGATGAAGCTTGGGGCAGAAAGGTTTGGAGGCGCCCTTTGAACCGGGAGGAACGTCAGCGATCACTTGCGCGACACCGTCGATTTTATGAAGTGATGTTTGCCTTGGTTGGCGAAATCGAGCGCCGATTCAACGCCTGTGTGGTCTATGACATTCACAGCTACAACTGGAAACGTTGGGACCGGCCGGTTCCTACATTCAATTTGGGCACAGAGCGACTCGACCCAAAGTGGAAGGAGGAGGTCATTGCTTTTTCAGAGCACTTTGCTCAACAGGAGCTGCCACATGACATCGACAC
>DAISXU010000070.1:0-11274 GCA_036825655.1 Flavobacteriales bacterium
CCAACCACCCTTGGTTGATTCAAAGCACAGGCGAGGTCTACCAAGATGCTGTGGGAGGTGACTTTGGTGGCAACATCCCATTGGCCTTGATTTCGTATTTCCCTTCGGTGGAATTCGACTCTTGGTTGACCATCGGTGCGGAGCCAGGTGACTACAACGCCCTCAACCAAAGTGGCATGTACGCTTATCTCCCAGCGTGGAACAGTGGCGGCGACTTCCTGGCGAATGGCGCAGAGGCTTCAATAAGCGTTACCCCTGCCCAATCCAACCAAGGGGTTCCAGATGAAAATGGTCAAGTGCTTTTGGCCCAAATCACCACCAACGGTGTTGTGAACTTGCAATACAATGTGCTGTTCCACCCCGAAGTTGGCGATCCAATCACATTCACGGATGTTGAATTGACCTTCCCGACTCAAGTAGCGGGCTGCACGAATCCGTTGGCAAACAACTACATGGCCAATGCGAATTCTGATGATGGAACATGCCAGGTTGAAGGTTGTATGAGCCCTGAGGCCCTCAATTTCGATCCAACGGCCAATATGGAAAATGGATCATGTCAATTCGGTGGTTGCTTGGATGATTCAGCCGATAACTACGATCCGATTGCGAACGTGGATGATGGTTCTTGCTTGTACTCTGGTTGCATGGATTCCGAAGCGGACAACTACAATGAGATGGCAAATACAGGCGATCAGGTATCCCTTTGTTTGTACTTGGGTTGCATGGACTCAGCTGCCATCAACTTCAGCGCTCAGGCAAACGAAGATGACGGTTCGTGCTTGTACGTAGGATGTTACGACCCTGAAGCGGACAACTACAATGCCCAAGCGAACTGGGGCAACCAAGCGGTGCTTTGTAAATATTACGGATGCACGGACCCTGATGCTGCGAACTTCGATCCTGATGCCAACTTCAACGACGGCACTTGCATCTACCAGGGTTGCACCGATTCCAATGCGGACAACTACGACCCACAGGCCAATGAGGACAATGGCTCATGTGAATACAGTGGATGCACGGATCCAGATGCGGACAACTTTGATGAGCAAGCGAACGTTGATGATGATTCGTGCTTGTACACGGGATGCTACGATGAGTCTGCAGACAACTTTGATTTGTTCGCCAATACGGGTGATCAAGAGGTGCTCTGCGAGTATTACGGTTGCATGGATGCCTTTGCAGATAACTACGATGCGGGTGCCAACGCTGGAGACCAGGAAGCGCTTTGCATCTACTACGGCTGCACGGACGAAGCGGCAGACAATTACGATGCCGGAGCCAACAGCGAAGATGGTTCTTGCTTGTACTTCGGCTGCACCGATTCAGAAGCGGACAACTACGATGCAAGTGCCAACGAGGATGATGGTTCATGCATTTACTACGGTTGCACGAACATCGAAGCGGACAATTTCGATCCTCAGTCCAATGAAGACGATGGTTCTTGCCTCTACACAGGTTGCATGGACGAAGCTGCAGACAACTACTGGTCGCTTGCGAATTTCGGTGTTCAAGAGGACGAATGCCAGTATTTCGGTTGCACCAATGTGGATGCGGATAACTACGATGCGGATGCCAATGTGGACGACGGTTCTTGCGAAGTAGCAGGTTGCCTCTACCTCGATGCCATCAACTACAATGTCAATGCGACTTATGACGATCAATCGTGCATCTTCCAAACCGTTGGTTGCATGGACCCACTGGCGTGGAATTACATGGAGTCTGCCACGGAAGAAAATGGCACCTGCCTGTATGGAGGCTGTACCTATGAAATCGCTCAGAACTACGATGCTACAGCCACGGTGGATGATGGTTCATGCGAGTGGCTCGGTTGTACCGATTCAAGCGCTGTGAATTTCGATGCAGAAGCCCTTCACGATGACGGTTCATGTGAGCTTGTGGGATGCATGGACGAGGCTGCGTTGGATTTTGATGCGGAAGCCACTTTCCCAGGATCGTGTGATTATCCGGACGTTTGCCCTGGCGACATCAATGGTGACTTGTCTGTTGATGTTCAAGACTTGCTCGAGTTCTTCCAATACTACGGGACATTCTGTGACTAAGGCCTCATGAGGCTGTTCTTGCAGCCTCTTCTCCATAAAGAGCCGCCTTCCACTTGTGGGAGGCGGTTTTTTCATTTCGCGCAATGTGAGGGACGTATCTTGCAAGCATGAAGTTCTCACTTTCCTTGGTCTTAGCCCTTGGCATGATCACGCCCACCTCATGGGCTCAAAACGTGCCGCAAACGCCCTATGCTGTTCCTTCGGGTGCGCCAAGTTGGGTGCGCATGATGTACAGTGAAGGCGCGGATTTGGAAGAAGTGCAAAGCGCGTACGATCAGTGGTACCAAAATCACCCATTTCTCAAGAATGCGCACACGCAATATTTTAAGCGTTGGCGAAGAGCTCAGCAGCAAGTGGTGGATCGGGACGACAGGAATTTTGCTGAAGGGTATGCTGAAAACCAAATGCAGCGGACGGGTGGAACTTGGACGGAGTTGGGGCCTTGGCATTATGACCCAGAAGTGGCCATGTACTTTGAAGTCCAAAGTCCGGGTGCATGCCATGTCTATGCCGTTGAGCAGTCCAGTTCCAATCCCGATGTTGTGTGGGCAGGAACCGCGACCGCTGGCGCATGGAAAAGCTTGGATCACGGCATGCATTGGGAGTTGATGACCCGAACACTGCCTGTGAACAGTGTCTACAGCGTGGCGATCCACCCAGCCCAACCTGACTTGGTTTTTTTCGGTGAAGGGAATGGCAAGTTGTGGCGCTCAGTTGATGGCGGTGCCAATTGGGAAGCCATCGGAAGTACCCCCTTTCAAAATTCCAGCAAGTGGTTTCGAGAATTGCATTTTGATGCCTCTGGAGGGCTTTGGTGTGCGACCGATGACGGCCTTTGGTTCAGCGATGACAATGGCGATTCTGTTGGGCTTTCGATGCCAGGAGAATTCATGGAGGTGGTTAACCATCCAACGGATGCCTCGGTCATTTACACTTTACGAAGAGATGGAGATTTCACCAGTTTGATGCGAAGCACGGATGGTGGTGGAAACTTCGAGTTGGCTGGTGAAGGGCTTCCCACCGTTGCGGCGAACCATGCCCAACGTCGCTCGGAATTGGCTGTTACCGTGGCGGATCCGGATCAGGTCGTCGTCCTGGCAGCGGGTTCAACGCCAGATGGTGGCGGCCTGTATGGTTATTATGTCAGTTCGGACCAAGGCTTGACCTTTGAGCAAGTCTGCTGCGGCGACGGAGCAGGTGGCCCATACGAGGCCGATGTAAACCCCAACTTGTTGGGTTGGAGCGAGGATGGTTCTGGAGAAGGTGGACAGTATTACTACGACTTAGGATTGGATGTGAGTCCGACGGATGCCGATAGGCATTTTGGTGCTGGAATCAACGTTTGGCGCACCGAAAATGGAGGCGAGGATTGGAGTTTGAACGGCCATTGGGTCACTTGGGCGGGCGAATTCACTCAGGACCGGTATACCCATGCGGACGTGCATGAGGTGGCCTTTTTTACCCGGCCCGATGGAACGGTAGATCTTTGGGTGGCCTCGGATGGCGGCTTGCACCATTCGGCCGACCAAGGCGATCACTTTGAACCACGAATGTATGGCTTGCACGGCACAGATTTCTGGGGGTGGCAAGCGGGGTGGCGCGCCTCTGAGGTCATGGTTGGGGGCACTTATCACAACGGCACGCTCATTCGAAACGGGGACATGTACCACTATGGGGCAGCCTCGGATACTTCCGGAGGATGGCTCGCCGAATTGGCGGGTGACAATTACCGAGGATTCGTTCATCCAGCAGATGGGACCATGGGTTTTCATGATGGCGGTGCTTTTCGGTATGCAGAGGATCGCTTTACACGCATCAACTCCCTGCCGTTCGACGGCTCCAAAAAGCCCAATACGGGCTATGGGTATGGGGACTACGGAAACCTCGAATGGGATCCACGTTGCGCCTCGTGCTTCTATTCTCCTGTGGGTTCCGAATTGTGGAAAACTGAAGACAATGGAGCAGGTTGGACCATGATCCACGATTTTGGCGGAGACAAAATCATTTCTGTAGCCATTCCTCCTCGACACCCGGAGCACATTTACGTGAGTCACAAATACTCTGCGAGCAATTGGCGCATGCACCATTCCGCAGATGGAGGTGCATCTTGGACGAACATTTCAATGAACACCATCCAAAGTGGTGGCAATGCGAATAAGCCCATTTACTTGGAAGTAGATGACGAAGATCCTTTGCGGGTTTGGGCCATTTTGATTGGCAATCAATCGGGCAACAAGGTGTTCGAGTCGTTCGATGGGGGTGACAATTGGACGGATCGCACGACGTCCGCCTTGAATGGAGAACGTGTCATCTCCATTGCGCATCAACGTGGCGTTTCAGGAGCACTTTACATCGGCACAACCCGAACCGTCTATTACACCGACGATTCCATGTCCGGTTGGGAGTTGTATGCCGCAGAATTGCCTGCTTCCACTGCGGCGGTGTTCTTGCAACCCAATTATTGCGGAGGGACCATCAGGGCTGCTGGCAACCGAAGCGTTCATGAAGCCCAGTTTCATACGAATTCAACGGTGCAAGCAGGGTTCATGGCAGATCGTCTGGAAGTTAATTTAGCCAGTCCATGCGATCTGGAGCCTGTGCGATTTGCCGATGTTTCCGTTGCTCCCTGCGCGGGGACGACTTACACGTGGTCATTCCCAGGTGGCACACCCAGCGCTGCTGAGGGCCCAGAAGCGGAGGTGCTGTACGAGGTGTTGGGTACCTATGATGTGACTTTGACCGTCACGGATTCAATCGGCAACAGCGACGCATGGACCTGGGAAGGCATGATCGAGGTAGTCGATGATGCCGTTGTGGTTGGCACCCTCCAAGAGGACTTTGACGGCCAGACTTTTCCACCAGAACATTGGCGCATGCAGGTGCCGGCGCACGCATGGGAGCATGCTTGGGATTTGACCGATGAAACGAACGGTGTGGCGCAATTCCCCAATTACTGGGTCAATACAGAGGGCGCTGAGGATGCATTGATTACCCCAGGATTTGATCCGACGGGAATGGAAGTGGTTCGTTTTGATGTGGCTTATCAAACGTATGCCGATTACGAAGATGGATTGGAGCTCTGGTGCAAACCAGCGGGTGGTGTAACCTGGTTGCCATTGTGGTCTGCCTATGGCAGTGATTTGGCCGTTGCTGATTGTTACACGTGGTTTTGGTATGACACCAATGGCATGCCTCAGTGGGAAACCATCGAGGTCCCGCTGCCAGAAGGCTTGACCCAAGGTGGGGTAACATGCTTGGAAGTGGCCTTCGTCAACGTGGGAGGTTACGGAAATCACATTTGGATAGACAACGTATTCATCGGGCCTTCAACACCTTCTGATGTTGCAGAAAATCAAACCCATTTCATTGGTTTGGCTCCCAATCCCTCTTCAGCCGAAGTGCAGTGTTTTGTGCCGGATGCTTTGAGAGGTCAAGCGTTTGCATTGTACGATGCGATGGGGCGACAGGTTAAATCGGGTTTCTGGAACGAGCCTCGGATAGCTTTGGATTTGCGGGACTTAGCGAGCGGCATGTACATCTTGACAACAGCAGGCGGTTCTTCGCAGCGGTTGATCATCCAACAGGAACGATGAACATCGAGGGGGTTCCGGACGCATCTTCCGTTCCGGTTGTTCAGCCCAGCTCAGATTTGGTGAATGGCCGGTGGCTGGTGCTGGACACCCGATCACCAGGCGAGCATGCTGCGGGTCACATTCCTGGGGCGCACTCGGTTCCTCTGTTTGATGATGCTGAACGATCCATGATTGGGACGCTTTACAAACAACGGGGCCAAGCCGCGGCCATTGAACAAGGCTTGCAGGCAGTGAACCCAAAGCTCAACTTCCTCGTAGCTTCCGTTCGAGAGCTCCATGCAAGGTTCCCGAAGCAAGAGATTGTAGTTCATTGTTGGCGCGGCGGAATGCGCTCGGGCTCTGTAGCCTGGTTGCTGCAGGAATCGGGCCTTCCTGTGAAGCGGTTGAGTGGTGGGTACAAAGCTTATCGCAAGTGGGTTCGAATGGAATTGGCGAAGGACCGCCCTTACGTCATTCTGGGGGGGATGACTGGAGTCGGTAAGACACCGATTTTGACGGCGATGAAGGCCCGAGGCGCTGCAGTATTGGATTTGGAAGAACTGGCGAACCACTTGGGTTCGGCGTTTGGCAACCTCGAAGAGCTGGCCCAACCCTCCACGGAACAGTTCGCGAACGACGTGCAAGCGCAATTGAACGCCTTCGACACTGCCGATCGGATTTGGATAGAAGATGAAAGCCGGCATGTAGGAAAAGTCAACTTGCCTGAGGAGCTTTACGAGAGGATGCGCAGAGCGCCTTATGTGGAAATCAAGAGGTCGGAGGGTGAGCGGTTGGACCAGTTGTGCGCCATCTACGGGCAAGCCAACGTGGAGTCTTTGAAAGCCGCCTTTGTTCGGATCACCAAAAAGTTGGGAGGTCAGCATGTGGTGTCAGCCCATAAGTTCTTAGATCAAGGGGATTTACGAAGTGCAGCAGCCATTGGTCTGCGGTACTACGACAAATTGTACGCTCATACCCGCAGCCGCTACCCGCGCACTTTGAGTGGCACGTTCGAAGCCACTGGTTTGGATGTGGACCTCACCGCTGCAGCACTTGTCGAGTGGGAGTTTTCTTCAAACACTACAAAGTAAATTCGAGTCATGGATTCCATCAAATTAACCCAGTTTTCTCACGGTGCAGGTTGCGGGTGTAAGCTCTCTCCAGCAGTTTTGCATTCGATTTTAAGCGGTGTAGATCGATCGGAGTTGTTTCCCAATTTGTTGGTTGGGAATGACACCAGTGACGATGCTGCGGTAGTGGATCTCGGAGATGGAACGGGGATCATCTCAACAACGGATTTTTTCATGCCCATCGTAGACGATCCGAGGACTTTCGGTCGGATTGCTGCAGCCAATGCCATCAGCGACATCTATGCCATGGGGGGGACGCCTTTGATGGCCATTGCCATTCTCGGTTGGCCGTTGGGGAAGATTCCAGAGGCGTTGGCAAGTGAAGTAGTTGATGGTGGGAGGAGCATCTGTTCGGAAGCAGGAATTCCGCTAGCGGGTGGTCACAGCATTGATTGCCCAGAGCCGATTTTTGGCCTTGCAGTGACCGGGCGCGTGAGCCTCAGTGCTTTGAAAGTAAACTCGACTGGAAAAGAGGGCGACTTGCTCTACCTCAGCAAGCCGATTGGAGTGGGCATGATCACCACGGCACAAAAAAAGGGTGTCGTTGAAGAGGAGGACTTAGCTGCCGCAGTTCATTCCATGCAGCGCTTGAATGAGGTGGGTGCGCGATTGAGCGGCATAGCGGGCGTTCATGCGATGACGGACGTTACGGGATTTGGGCTGTTAGGCCACCTCCTTGAATTGGCAGAGGGAGCTGGAGTGGGAGCCGTTGTGAGATTCGGAGATGTTCCTCTGATCCATGCCCAACGGTTGAATGCCTATTTCGATCAAGGGGCTGTGCCAGGAGGTACGATGAGGAATCACGCCAGCTACGCCCAACACCTCAGTCCCATTGAGGGGTTTCAAAAGGCCATCCTCTGTGATCCCCAAACGTCCGGTGGCTTATTGATTTCTGTGCATCCTTCGGCTCGCTTGGAAGTAGAATCGATGTTGAGTCGATCGGGGTGTCCCTCCAATCCCATAGGTGAGCTGACTCCTTTCAAGGCTGGAAATCCACGCCTTCAGATCACATAAAAAAAGCGGGCCGCCGAAGCGACCCGCAGTACTCTAGTTGTGTTTAATGATCAGGTTATTTCTTTGTGGCTAAGGCATAGATGACCAAACCAAATCCAATCTTGTTTACAGCGTCTCCAATGTTGTAGACGATGTCCATCCATGCTGTAGCTGTATCAGGGCTATCAACTAACTTCATTCCGAACAATCCGCCAGGGGTTCCCAAAATGTAACCCAATGGGTAGATTGCCCATCCAACAAGCACAAACCAAGCAAGAACCTTGGTGGCTTGGAGAACATCTGGCCCCGCTTTCTCAGCCAACTTCCGTACTTCTCCGAACCAAACGAGGTATGCGATGTAGAAGTAAGCAGCACCAGAAAGCACACCCCACATGACGCTCGAGTCGGGTTGAATGGCCTCACCGAAGTATCCGGTGACGAGCATGATTACGGAAGCCAGAATGAGTTTCCAAAGCAAAGAAATCTGCGCTCCAGCTTTCTTGGTGATGAGGTAGAACTCAACACACATCAACGGCACGGTCAATGTCCAGTCCACGTAACGGAAGAACGTAGGGCTTTCACCCGTTTCGAGTTGATACCCCCTCATGTAATAGTAGTGCACAAAGGCAATGAAGGTGATAAGGCCTGAGACCAGCAAACTGGTTCTCCACTTGGAATCTACGTTCCAGGTTTCGAAGAAGAAGAAAACGGATGCTGCCATCATGGCCATAGTTCCAATGAAGAACGTAAAGGCAGTGATGGTTTTGATGTCTGTCGCGTCTGTTAGCGAGACGATCGAATCTAAAAGAATTGAGCTCATGTTCTAGCGATTAAAGTTAGCGTGTCTAGAGTACACGGTATCAAGAACAACTAAATTATGTTATCGTTCAAGGAGGGTGATGAATAACTTATCAACAAGGAGTTCAATTAGCGAATTGACGGCCAATGCCGCTTCGCTTCCATGCCCATTGCGTTCTTCCCAATGCGAAACTCACCACCGTGAACGAGCTGATGGGCATCAAAACCGATGCGATCAGAGGCGTTAGCATTCCTTGTACTGCGAAATAAAGACCGATGAAGTTGTACAGAAAAGAAATGGCAAATAAGAGGTATACCGTACGCTGTCCCTCACGGGCAAATTCCAACATCGCACCCCAGTTTTGAAGTGATTTGGCGTCCAAAATCAAGTCGGAAGCAGGCGAGAAGGCATAAAGGTCATCTACCACAGCAACCCCCAGGTCGGCTTGTTTAAGTGCGCCTGCGTCGTTGAGTCCGTCTCCAATCATGGCTGTCTTTGCCCCGCCATGAGCTGAGTTCAAAGATTCTATGTAGCTCATTTTTTCTTCGGGACGCACATTGAACCTCATCCGTTCCTGTTCGAACCACTGCTCAAAGGACTTTTGGTCAGCGTCCGAGTCGCCACTGATCAAATGGATGCGGTAGCTGGTGGCCAGTTTCCTCAATTCCTTATCTATGCCTTCCCTCAACGGCTTGGTGAAGGCAAATCGTCCGATGAGTTGGCCGTCAATGCTCACGTAGCTAAACGTGCTCTTTAAATTGGGTGAGGGCAGTGGTTGTGGGTTCCCGAAAGAGGCGATTTCTTCCAAGGTTGTTCCCGTCCATTGCGCGGTTCCAATGGTGATGTTCAGGCCGGCCGTACGGGCTGCGATGCCAGCGCCTGGTTCCTCCTCAAAGGCTTCCAAAACTGGCCTCGAATCAGCCCAAAGCTTGACGATGGCTCGACTCAACGGATGAGCACTTGATCCAGCGGCTGCGGAAATCCCACCACGCAACTCCGACGAGACCTCCCGGCCTTGGAAGGGCTCGAATTGGGTTTGAAAAGTAGAAGCAGCGGTCAGGGTCCCCGTCTTATCGAAGACCAAATCGGTGACTTGAGCCATCTGCTCGACAACGTGCGCATTTTTCAAATAGGCCCCGGATCTCCCTAAAAAGCGCAGGACGCTTCCGTAAGTGAAGGGAAGGGACAGGGCCAAGGCGCATGGGCAAGCCACAATCAAGGTGGACGTGAGGGCATTCCATGCTATGCCGGAATCCCGCCACATCCAAAACAACCAGGTCAACGCGGCAATGCCTAAAACAGCCCAAGTGAAGTGCCTCGAAATCCGATCCACTGGGTCTTGCATCGATCCTTTTCGGTCTTTCTGAAAGGCATCGGAATTCCAAAGGCGCGTCAGCTCACTTTGCTCAACGGGCCGCAACACTTCGAGTTCAATGGCGCTGCCTAATTGGCGACCGCCAGCTTCAATTGCCCCGCCTATTTGACAAATCACAGGGTGGGATTCGCCGGTGATGAATGCCCGATCGATTTGGCCTATTCCACTCACCAAGATGCTATCAGCTGGAACAATTTCGCTGTGGTGAATCCGAATGCGGTCCCCGGCAACCAGCGCCGAAATGGGCACAGTGGATGAGCTATTGTCCGCAGAAAGCCGCATGACCTGAATGGGAAACCAACTTTGGTAATCACGCTCATGAGCCAATTTTGAATGCGTCGAATGCTGGTACCACTTCCCGATTAAGAGAAAAAACGCAAGGCCCGCCAAGGAGTCAAAATACCCCATGCCCGTCGCCTGAACCACGTCACTGGTAGAGCGGATGAAAATCACCACCATGCCCAAGGCAATGGGGACATCCATGTTCAAGTGGCGTGCCCGGAGCGCTTTCCAAGCACTCTTCAAGTAGCCACTAGAACTGTACGCCAAAACAGGAATGGAGAGTGCCAGGCTGGCCCATCCAACCCAAATCATGCCAAGGTCATGCTCTTTTTCAAGGAAGGACAACAACATCAGTAGGACAAAAATCGCCCCAGCAAAAACCAAACGGCTTGGTAGTTTGGCGGTGGTTTTTTGTCCGTCTTCCGGGCTTTCTGAACGCAATTGCGGTGGGTAACCCCAGGTATCGAGCAGGGCAGCGAGCACATCCAAGGGCAAGTTTGCCTCGTCGAAGGCTACGCGCAATTCTTTGCGAGCGAAATTCACTTCTGCCCGCTGAATCGCCTGGTTTTTTTGAGGGATTTTTTCCAAAAATGCTGCGCACGAAGCACAGCTCATTTCGGGGATGAAAAAAGTAGTGACGGCCAGCCCCTGATCTGAATCGTGCGTCACAAACTGTTTGCGGTAGGGGGCAGAGTTCAAATGCGCCCAGCGTTTTCGCTCCGCCTGTCCCGCATCGTTCGGAATGGCACAGGAAGGTGAACTGAATTCACTTTGAATCTCTTCCAACCGAAGGCAGCCTATGCAGCAATAGGTCCTTCCGGATTTTTCAATGGGTTCGGTGGCTCCTTTTCCACATTGGCAGCAAGGGGTCATGGCACGAAGGTTTGCAGGAATCGCATCCACATGACCGATGCTTTGGATTCAGGTGTACCCATCAAACGCGTGAAAGGAGTTGATACAAAAGGTGGGTTGGCAATCCCATGACGGTGTAAAACGAACCTTGAAGTTTCACGGCATGCGCAAGTCCCATGAAGTCCTGAACTCCGTATGATCCGGCTTTGTC
>DAISXU010000071.1:0-8337 GCA_036825655.1 Flavobacteriales bacterium
TGCTCCAATTCAATGACTTGATGCTGCAATCCTTCCCCAATGGTCACAACAAAACAACCGTAACGTTGGCTGCGATCAGACAATTCAACGTTCCAAGAAACAACACGGACCCAATCGCTGCCCGTGCCTGCTTCGGGGAGGGCGAGGTAGGGCTTGAGGATTTGAATGGAAGGATCTTTCCCTAGTCCTTGTTCTAATGCTTGTCTCCACCATCCCAGCAAAGAATCATGCCGAGCAAGGCGCGCTTCATCGGTGTTCGATTCTTTCAATTGTTGATGTCCAGAAACAAGCAACGAAGCCCAGCCTTGGGTGCTTAAGGATTGAGCCGACAAGCATTGGGCCCCAATGATGAGCAGGCAGAGCAGGCTAAATTTCATGGGTAAGAAACGCAGTGGCGCATCAGTTTCGTGCTCCCTGCCAATTACAAATGCATAAAAGCCTTCTTTGCAAGCAATTGCTCCTCAGACTCTCGGTGGTCCGGGTCGTCTACGCAGCAATCGACAGGACAGACTGCTGCACATTGGGGTTCGTCGTGGAATCCAACGCACTCGGTGCACTTGTCTGGGGCGATGTAATACACGTCCATGTTGATGGGGGCGTTCTCGGCGTCAGCCTCTACAGTACCAGCGGTAGGGTGGTCGCCTGTGCCTCGGAAACCTGTTCCATCCGCAAATTTCCAATCAGCGCCTCCTTCGTAGATGGCGTTATTGGGGCATTCAGGTTCACAAGCTCCGCAATTGATGCATTCGTCGGTGATGATAATGGCCATGTCCGTGCTGCTGGGTGTAATTTTGTCGCGAAGATACGACGCATGATTTCGAACACCCTCAAAGAAGGTTTGGTTCAACTGGGTGCTTGGCTGAGAGGTGAAGTAACTGGTAAAGGAGCAGACGATTTAGATTTGTTGCGGATGGCTGAGGCCCGCAATGGCTGGTTCACCGCCGACAATGTCCGCGCTTCGATGATGGCACATGGGGCCGTTCTCGAAGAGGCAATTTTGGATGAGTGGACATCTCGAATGCCGACCGGTGTGCCGGTGAGGAGTCCCAAAAGGATTGGTTTGGTGCTCGCTGGAAACTTGCCGATGGTGGGTTGGAACGACGTGCTCTGCGTGCTTTTATCTGGCCACATGGGGCAGGTAAAATGTGCTTCCGATGACGCGGTTTTGATTCCGGCAGCCATTGCCTACCTTCACGAGAAAGCCCCCTTGGACTCAGAAAGGTTGGATCTCAGTGGAGAGCGGATGACGGGGGTGGATGCCATCATTGCCACGGGGTCGAGCAATGCCGCCCGGCACTTTGACCACTATTTCAAACATGTTCCTCGAATCATCCGAGGCAACAGGACCAGCGTGGCTTTCTTGGATGGAAATGAATCCCATTCTGATTTGGAGGCGTTGGGGAAAGATGTGTTCGCCCATTATGGCTTGGGATGCCGGAGTACTACGAAGTTATTCTTGCCTGCCGGGTTCGATTTGAATCGGTTGTTTGGTGCATGGGTGGGGTGGGGTGAATTGGCACTCAACAACAAGTATGCAAACAACTATGATTACCACAAGGCCCTTTGGTTGTTGAACCGAGAATCCTTGATAGAAAATGGTTTCCTGCTCGTCAAGGAAGATGAAGGCTGGACCAGTCCCGTTGGCGCTTTATTCATTTCCTACTATGAAAACCAGGAGGATGCTTGGGAGGCTATTGAAGCGCATGCCGATGGGCTTCAATGCGTCGGTGTTCGTGCTGAACAGCTAGAAAAGGAAAGGCATCGGCCCATTTCGGTTTTGGCCTTTGGGCAGGCTCAGTGCCCGATGCCTTGGGATTATGCAGATGGAAAGGACACCATGGCATTCTTGCATGCAGTATCTTAGCCGCATGCAAGAATTTTGGAAGCCCTTTCTCGGGTTGTTTCTGGTTGCTGCTGCTTCATCATGCAGTACAGATGTGGAGTTGAATGCCCCTTACAACAGGACTCCAGTGATTTTTGGCCTGTTAGATGCTGCTCAGGATACCCAATGGGTGCGCATCAACCATACGTGGCTTGGTGACGGAAATCAATACGATGCCGCCCTTGTCGCAGACAGCAGTGAATACGCACCTTCTCAAGTGAATGCGCGGGTTGAACAATTGAATGGAGATGAAATTCTGGCCACCTTTACGTTGAAGGATACCACCTTGGAAAATAAGGAAGAAGGCATCTTTTTTGCTCCTGAACACCAAGCGTGGTATTTCACGTCTCCCGCGGGCTTGAACTTGAATTCTGAGTATCGGTTGGTTGTGGAATTGGACGATGGGGATGTGGCGGAGGCCAAAACGGACATGATTGAGGCAATAGCCGGCAACATCACTCAACCTCCTCCGGGCGTTTCGAATTTCAAGTACGGTTTTGCGAACATTGGTCCTTCTTTCACCTCTTATCCTCCACTCACATTCAAATGGTCCAGTGCGCCAGGAGCTCGGCGTTACGACGCTACCATGGAAGTCACGATTGTGGAACGAATTTGGTCGGATTTGGCACATACGGTGCTGGCCCAAGAGGAGGTCAAGGTCATTCCATGGTACATCGGTTCGATTACCACAGATGATTTGGACGGTGGAGAACCCATGCAATTGGAGCTTGAGACGGAGCAATTCTATCGCCTGATGGATTCGCGTTTAGAGGCAGACCCTTACATCACCCGAGTTCTTGGGCTTTGGGATGAGGATGATCAAATCGCGCGAGCATTTGATTTTGTTTTGACCATCGCCAACGATGAGCTCTCCACTTACTTGGACATATCCGCTCCGGTTACGGGCATCATCCAAGAGAGGCCTACTTACACCAACGTCATTGGCGGGCTTGGGTTGTTTGCTTCTCGCGGTCAGCAAGGTGTATATGGAATTGGCTACACGACAGATTCAGTGGAGGAATTGATCAACGGGGCGTTGACATCTGATTTGAATTTTTGTTCTGCCAATCCTTTCAGCGATTATTATTGTGATTGATTGAGGCTCAATCAAAATCACACAGCAATGCCGCCAACCTTACAAATTCAATTGCCAGCAGCCACCATCGAACTTTCCATGGGCTTGTTTGTGGTGAAGTTCCGGGAGGATGTGGTGCTGGATCTGTCCCAAGCTCAACGCGTTGAGATGGCGAGAAGGGAGTTGCTTCCAGATGCCGACAACCCAGTACTCGTTTTGATTCCCGTGGGAATTGCCCTGGTTGACCAAGAAGCGTTGATTTGGATGAGTTCAGATGAGGCGATGAAAGGGGTTCCTGCGCGTGCCATTGTCGTTCCTTCCTCCATTCAGGTATTGCGCGACCGGATTCGTTGGGCCCTCTTCAGGCCAGCCATTCCATTCCGGGTTTTTCGGAATACACAAATCGCAAAATCTTGGGTGCTTGACGCCTGGTATGAGCAGCGCTTGGGTCAAGAAATTGATGCATTTAGTCCCGAGGCGAAGGATGAGGAATTGGCCTGATCAATTCACGAGAATCGGTAGGCTTGAAGTTCCGCAGTGAAGGACGTAGAGTCCAGTTTGGCTGGGAGCATCTAAAGTGGTTACTTCTTGAGTAGTGAGTCCTTGAGAGACCGTTCTTCCTTGCATGTCCAGAATGGAAAAGGGCTGATTCAAGGGAGCTGTGAATTGGATCGAAGTCCCCACTGTTACGGGATTCGGGTAGGGAACGATGGCATCCGCAACGGGTTCTTCTACAGAGTTAACTGGTGGTACAAGGTTCAAGTAGCGTGCCGTGGCTGGAATTCCAAACAAAGAGTTGACTTCGAGCAAGGGGAAGCCATGCCCTAAGCCGTACCATTGGTATACGGTTTGCGACCTCTCGAATGCAAAGGGGGTTCCGATTTGCGGAATGTAGATGCTGTCGTAGGCAGTGATCTCAGTTTTTACCCGCAGCACATCATGGGGGCCATCCGGCAGGATCAATGTGCCCCAACCGTCAACTACCACATCGCGTGTGGCATCTGACCAATAACCGAAGGTTTCGGGCACATCCAAAGCGAAGGCCGACGTGCTTTGAAAAGTCATTCCGGCCTCTAAAGGCAAGGGAAACAACTCATCACGGTCCGTGTAGGGAACTGGAATATCAAAGATACCTGCGCCCAAGGCAAGACCCGTGATCGTGTAAGCGCTGCCATCCGTTTTGTAAAAATTACTGAAACCATCGACGGGGATGATCGCTCCCAAGTCCATCCCAAAATCTGGCAATTCAGTGGGCAGGAAAAAGTCGCTCTGGTAACTGGAGTTAAACGGGTTGTTGAAAATAAAAAGTGCAGTAGCGGATGCTGAACTCATAGGCTGCGGAGTAGATGGCGCATCGTTAAGCGGCACCACATCGGAATAATCCCATTCTGCGTTGGGACCGGCAGCTTCGAGGTCTGACAAGATGGGAGGTGCCATATCAACTAAGGGATAAGTTGTTCCGGCTTGTGGCAGATCATTCGAGGTCAAAGTGATTTGTCCTAGCGAACTCAATGGTAAAATCAGCACCAAGGAGAGTGGAAGTTTCATGTCAGAAAAGTAAAGCTATTTCATCTGTTTTCGTCGGCTTTACCGAGAATTCGGTCCCAAAGCTCTCCCAAGGAATTGAACTCAGATTGCATCAGCACGCCAACACCTTGTGTGGAAGAACCTGATTGTCCAGTAATGGCGGGATTGGTGGTGGTATAACCTGTTACTTGAAAGGTCCCGTCAGGAGGCAAATCATACCGGATTCGAACATCTTGAAGTTGCAAATCATCCGTGCTTCCGCTGAACAGGTGGTTTGTGCCCACGGCTCCTTCTACATGCAATCGGTCGTCCAATAATTGGGCGCTCAGTGCCACAGCCAAGGCCTGCTCGCCGCTCGTCGCGTTGGTCCCGTAGTCAATGCCAACATTAACCTCTCGGGTGAGTTGAGAAATCCAAAAGCCAATTTGAGATGCCAAAAATTCGGTACTCCTATCCTGTATGCCTGTGGTTCCAATGGCAGCGGTGGCATCCGGTGAAAGGAATTGTTGAAGAACCAAAAGCCCCATCACTTGCCGATTGAGTTCCTCCTCGTTGATCAAGGCACTCTCAACCAGCGCTTGTAGCCTGGAATCAACTTCCGGCACTTCGACGGAAAAGGCAATTTCAGGACGCATGAGGTTGCCTTCCAATCCCATGTTAAGCTGGACTTTTGACCTGCCTGGTAGGTTGGTTTCCATCGGTAGGAGGGGTTCTAATCCCGCTCGTATTTCATACCGAGCACCGAGGTCAATTTCCGCTGCGTAAGGGTCGCCAAACCAAGTAACTGTGCCACCTGGGATGACAGTGAATTGCTTATTGATCAGTTGCTGAAGGGTGAACAAGTAGCCACCTTCCAGCACCTCAAGTTGCCCCGTCATAGCAAATCGCTCAAAATCGTCAATGGTTAAATTCAAGGCGCCTCGGGTTGTGCCAGTGATTTCGTCTCCAACGGACTCATCGAAAATGATACGTGCCTCGGCGTCCTCTGTAATGTCCAAGGCCAAGTCCATTCGAATGCGAGATAAGTCCCGAATTTCGACTTTTTCGTCCTCGTCGCTTGGTGCAGTGAACGTAATGAAATCTGCATACCTCGCGTCGGATGCTGCATCAAGTGGAAGCGCGAATTGGGTCCCTGGGGCAGTTTTTAACCGTGCCTCGACTACCAAATTATTGGCATAACCTGAAACGTTCGCATCGCCGTTTGCATAGGCTTTGCCATAGAACAAGTCATTCTGAGTTCGACTCAACTCCATTAAATGAATGGGGGTTTGGCTGGCGTCTAGGCTCAAATCGAAATTCCAATCTTTCAGGCCTTGATGGACAATTGTACCGGTCAAGACCGCTGGATTTCCTTGATCATCGCGAACGGCCCAGCTGTCGAGTGCGATGTGGTCAGGCCTGACATCAGCCTCCCCATCGAGCGTAAATCCTACGCCGAGGTAGTTGACGTAAGCAGAAGCCTGATTCACTGAGATTTGACCGTTCAACTCTGGAGCTTGGAAGTCTCCAGTCCACCGCATCCAACCGTTTACATTTCCATTCAATTCAACTGTTTCGCTTGGGAGCAAAGGATTCAACCAAGCCAATGGCAGCCCATCGGCAAGGATGTTGAGGTTAATTTCTTGCCCTGCTGCGAGCGGGATTCTGCCATTTCCGGCGATCACAGGTTGACCTTTGGTGCCTGCTTCCCACCACATGCTCAATCCGCTTAAATCGCTATCAGCACTCCATTCAATGGCCTCGACGGACGTCTCGCCCCAGCGCATTCCATGAAAAAAGCCTTCTGATGAGATCATGGGGACGTCCAACAAATTGCAGCCCTCAATAACCCAATGTGCAGAATCCAAACCCAAGGGCATCTCTTCAAATCCACTCCATGGCGGAAGGGATTGGATGGAGCCCTCAACAATCAGCCCTGCATCAATTCGTGCTCCAATCGATCCGGAGATGTCCAGCGCTGCTCCGAGGGTCTCCCAATGCAAGTGTTGAAACTCCCAGGTGCTTTCCTGGTCCCTGTTCCATTCAATCCGGGCGGGAACTTCGGCCAACTCCAATCGGTTTTCAAGCCAAGGAACGCTGGCTTCATACACGTCGATGTTCCATTGATGTTCGAATTGTTGTGCCTGCAAGGTTAATCGAGTGGGCGTATTGCCCCAACCAATCCATTCTGCATCTGCAGCCCAAACGGTGTCGGCGTGCAAGTCCAAAGCGAATTGCGCTGCGAATGCATCGCCGCCATTCCTTAAAGCTTGTGCCGTCATGTTGGCGAATAGTTCCCCACTCCACCCGGCAGCATGGATTTCCAAGTCTTCGGCGACCCACTTGTCCCATTGTGCTTCGCTGGAACTGGCGTTGAACACGAGTCCTTCAGAATTGGTTTGTGCCTCAATGCGCGTCCCATCAGCCAATCGCCAGGGAAGCCTTGTGAGCGCTGCAATTGGGCCCGTCCTTCTGAATTGAATTTCTGCCCTGAGTTCCGGCGCTTCTTCTGTTTCGGTTCGAAGTCGCAAGTTTTCGAACCAGTTTTTCCAGTTGTTCAAGTCCGTGTCAAAACTCACATTCCCGACTCCGAGATCCGATTCCCACTTCACTTCCGCACGGTCGCTTGTCACCGTTGTGAACGCATCAAACCGCTCGAAGGTCGTGGGTCGCTTTTCGTCTAAAAGGATCACATTGCGCACGGAACACTGCCCTTTGATGGGGCCATTGGATTGGCCAGATGCTACTCCGGTAAGGGTTGCAAAGACTTGCATATCTTGCGAGGGTAGGGGGGTCAAACCTTGGAGGTCTCCAGTCCATTTGATGCTCCAATCAGAAGCTTCGAGGTGCGCGTCTAGGGACACGTTCACGGGCCACCCAGGGCTTGAAGAGCTGATTCTCGCCTGCAGCTTTTGGCTCGCGGGCTCCCAATTTCCAGTTGCTTCAATCCGATTCGGAGCCCAGCTTAAATCGGAGTGAGTTACGTCAAGCTCCCAGTCCCAGTTGTCGAGTTCATGGAGTGGTGAATGGGATGTCAACTCAGCCGTTAAGTTGAGGGCTTTTGGTCCAGGCCATCCCATGCGGCTTGGTTCAAAGCCTGTCAGGGTGAATCTCAACTGATCGAGGGCGGCATTGAGTTGCCCTTGCAGGTGCGTTTTGCCCGTCGCGCTTCGCACAGCCAGTTCGCCTTCAGATTTGGGGTCCCAGGTCCCTTCCAATTGAATTTCGTGACCTAACCAATTTTGAACTTGCATCCATGGAATTCCCAGTGCGTCGAGGTCCGCAGCAAACGGCTCGTAGCTGCGCATGGAATCCAGGTTCAATCGAATGCCTCCTTCAATGGCCGGGAATGCACTGAAGTCATTTCCTAACCATTTCACGGTGACCGGCTGTGATAGCTCTAAAATGGAAGCAAATTGAAGGTCATTGAGGGCCAAAACTGCCCCGACTGAAGTCCAAGCTCCATGAAATGGATAGCTCCCCCAGTACTGCTGGCCCACTTCAATCCCTTCCACATCCCCCCACCAGTGATCTGAGCGCTCAGGAGAATAAGACCAATTCAGTCGTGAAGCGCGAAGGGGGATCTCCTGCTGGAGGTCCAGCAAACCCTCCGCTGCAACAACCCAACCCAACCCTTGAATGGAATTCACAGCAAACTCTAACCCACCGTCATGGCTCTTGATTTGAACCCCGCTCAGGTCCAATTTTCCCTCAGGCCGGCTCCAAGTTGTTGTTTTTCCCGTGTTCCATTGAACTGCACCTTGGCCCAATTTGAAATTGAATCCCGATTCAATGGAGCTGGCGTGTACATCAGAAAAGTTCACCTCGGCTTGTCCACCTGCCAGGGCATCGGGAAGCATGAGAACCATCCGAG
>DAISXU010000071.1:8347-10987 GCA_036825655.1 Flavobacteriales bacterium
ACTGCTGGTTCAGTAGACCGTAATAGAAAAACTGGTTTGCATTGCCGGGTTCGGCCATCCCCTCCAGGGTGTCGCTGAGTTGAGAGGGGCTCATGGTGGACACCGTCTCCGACCAGCGCAACCAGCGCTCAACAAAAATGGTGCTGCCTTCAATGCTCAAGTTTTGGACACTCCACACGCCTTCGACTTTCACCATTGCACCCATTCCAAACCGGGACACTTCAGCGAGCACCTCATCGTTTCTGTCAAAAATCTTGATGCCTTGCGCTTCGATTTGGCCTTTCCACCATTTGATGTGAATGGCATTCAATTCCACCTTCAGGCCGCTTGATTCCGATGCCCAGTTGCTAACCCAGGACACGACGCTGCGCTGAACGGATGGAAGGTGCAAGGTGCCGACGAAGAGCAGGATCAATGCAAAAAATATAGAGGCCACCCTCAGGAGGCGCTTGCCAAGTGGAATCACGGTGAAAAATTACGGGTTTCAGAGGGACCTCCGTTTACCTTTGACATAACAATAGCGAAAATCATGCCGACGGTACTTGCTTTTGAATCTTCATGCGATGATACGGGGGTAGCGGTTGTCAAGGACCGGACGGTGCTTTCCAATCGAGTGGCCAACCAAGAGGTTCATGCTCAATATGGGGGAGTGGTGCCAGAATTGGCTTCTCGGGCCCATGCTGCACATTTGGTTCCGACGGTTGAAGCGGCATTGGCTGAGGCGCAGTTAACGGCAGCGGACTTGGATGCCGTTGTTTACACGCAAGGTCCTGGGTTATTGGGTTCCTTGCTGGTGGGAAGCAGCTTCGCCAAATCTTGGGCTTGGGCGAACGGTTTACCGACCGTCCCCGTGCATCACATGCACGCGCACGTCCTTGCGCATTACCTCGAGCCGGGCCCCATTCCAACAGGCCCATTTCTTTGCCTCACGGTTTCTGGCGGGCACACTCAAATTGTCCACGTCCATGAGCCCAATCGGTTGGAGGTCATTGGAACGACGCTCGACGATGCCGCTGGTGAGGCATTTGATAAAGTCGCAAAACTGATGGGGTTGCCCTATCCTGGAGGTCCGTTGATCGACCGATATGCAAAGGAGGGTGACCCAAGCGCATTTCCATTCACTCACCCCCGAATTGATGGGTTGGACATGAGTTTCAGCGGATTAAAAACTCAAATCCTACATTTTTTGCAGCGAAATTTGAAGGAAGACCCTGCATTTGTGAGCAACCAATTGAATGACATTTGCGCTTCGGTCCAGCATACCATTGTCGGGATCCTGATGGCAAAATTGGAACAGGCCGTGCAACAAACAAAGGTGTTCGATGTGGCCATTGCAGGAGGGGTAAGTGCAAATTCGGGCTTGCGCAAGGCACTAATCAATAGAGCGGATGATCAAGGATGGACAATATTCATACCGCCCTTTCAGTATTGCACGGACAATGCGGCGATGATTGGAATAGCCGGATTGCTCCGTTTCCAAGCTGGAGAACGTGGAGATTTAAGCACAGCAGCGAACCCCAGGCTTCCATTTTAATGGGGTGACTTGATCCACCCCAATAACCTGATTTCGCTCGTTACGCCTTGGATGGCCATGGTTGGGTCCCTTCGGTTACGGATGTCGAGGTTGCCGCCGTTGGGCAAGAGGTTCAGCCGCTCCCGAATCAGTCCAGTTCCCCTCGACTGGTGCAATGAGTCGGATTTCAGGTCAAGGGCCATCCCGCCGCCATTGTCGTGCACTTGTATGATGAGGTCGTTCAACTGACGTGAAATGACCAACAAGATGGCGGAGTTTTTCTTGTTGCCTCCTTCCAAACCATGCCAGATTGCATTTTCGATCAACGGTTGGATTAAAAAGGGGGGGACTTTAATCTGTTCGGGATCGATGCCCTCTTCCATGTCGACTCTCCACTTCACAGGTTGCGTCATCCGCATCTCCTCTAACTCGATATAATTCTCCAATTGCTGTAGCTCCTCACTCAACAATGTAAATGGCTCGCCTGAGTTCCATGATCCTTGAGTGAGCAATTGACGAAAACAACGGAACATCCGAGAAGCTTGTTCGTTTTCCTCGCGCATGACCAGGTGCTGTATCCCAGTGAGTACATTGAAAAGGAAATGGGGGTTCATCTGAGCGCGAAGTTGCTTTTGCTTCGCCAAATCCAAGTCGTTTTTCAGTTCAAGGTGGGTTTTGATTTGCACCAAACTCTGACGAAGTATTTTCTCTTCAATGGTTCGTTCGTCAGAAGTGGCAATGGTCCCTTGAATTACCTTTCGAACGGCAAGGGCATGAGGTATAGCAAGGGATAAGACAAGCAGTGCGGATGATGCTAAAAGCCAGTGCGTGAGCTTCTCGTCCGTTGGGCCATGTTGTAAACTTAACAGGGCATTTCCCCCGCTCAAGCAAACCACAATGAAAGCAACAGCCCTCAGCCATGGAGCGACTGGCTGAGGCAAGCGCGCGGACAGCCACCACTGCACCGTCCATATGCCGAATGCCAAGGAGACCATGCCAAGGGAAATCGGAAATGAATGCCAACCTTCAGTCCACAGCATTCCCCCAAATTAAGCACGGGACCTTACATGCCATTGGGAAATTCACCACCGCAGAATCGTCGTCGCCGCCGTTATAGCCGGTGCACG
>DAISXU010000072.1:0-10780 GCA_036825655.1 Flavobacteriales bacterium
AGGCGTTTGGTTCTTGGAATGATTGGTTTAGCCCTTGCGGCTTATTCGCTTTGGACTTTCCGCTCCTTAGTGGCCTACCTCTTAGTGGCTGTGGCCTTGAGTTTCATAGGCAGACCGCTGGTTCTTGCCATGTCGAAAATTCAAATAGGAAAAAGGCAAATGCCCAACGGCATCATCGCAGCTACAGTTTTGTGCGTCTTTTTGATCGCAATCGGTGCTTTCGTTTTGCTTTTTGCCCCCCTGTTTGTGGCGCAGGCTGAGGCCATCAAGCAATTGGACATGAACCAACTGCAACAACTTTTCACAAGCGTTTCCAGTTGGTTGGATGACGATCTCGCGGCCTTTGATTTCAGTGGAAGTGGTCAACAGAACAGCGCTTACCTCTTCGAGCAACTCAAGGAGCTCATTCAAATCAACGGGGTGGGAAGCCTTTTTGGAGGAGTGATCTCAGGCATAGGGAATGGGATCATCGCAGCATTCTCCATCGCTTTCATGACGTTTTTCTTCCTAAAGGATGGCGCACTGTTTAAAAACATAGTCTTGGCCTTAACTCCTGATGACAAGGAGGAACAAGTCAAGACCATTCTCAATCGCACGGCGCGATTGTTGACACGCTACTTTGGCGGACTCATTCTTCAAATTCTGATCATCACGGTCCTCGTATCCACTGGACTCGCTGTTCTGGGCGTGAAGCATGCTTTTCTAATCGGGCTGTTGGCTGGGGTTTTCAACCTTGTGCCTTATATAGGGCCCATTTTTGGCACCCTCTTGGGGTTGACCTTGGTGGCGGGGACTTTTCAGGGAAATGCCGAACTCATGAGCCAACGACTCGGCTGGGCGGTGGTTGTATTCGCACTGGCTCAGGCTGTAGACAATTTTTTCACCCAACCGGTGATCTTTTCGAATCGGGTCAACGCGCATCCCCTTGAAGTGTTCTTGGTCATTTCCATCGCTGGAACATGGGCTGGACCTGCAGGCATGGTATTGGCCATTCCTGCTTATACGTTGTTTCGGATTGTGGCCAAAGAGTGGTTGGGGCATTTGAAAGTGATTGACCGATTAACAAAGAGTTTGTAACAATTCGCTCACACGCTTCGCAAACACGAGCGCACTTCTTTACTTTTGAATCCCGTATTCTCATTTTCGAATCCGGGCCATGCACTCCACTCCTCAATCGGTTGAACCAACCGCTCCTGTTGTTCACAACAGCCGTTACATTTTCGTTACCGGAGGAGTGAGTTCCAGCCTAGGGAAAGGCATCGTATCAGCATCTCTTGCGAAGCTGCTTCAGGCTCGCGGCTACTCGGTGACCATTCAGAAACTCGATCCCTACATCAATGTGGATCCAGGAACGCTCAATCCTTATGAGCATGGAGAGTGCTACGTGACAATTGATGGCGCTGAGACGGATTTGGACCTTGGGCATTATGAGCGATTCCTCAACGTTCGAACCACCCAGGCAAACAACATTACCACGGGCAGAATTTACCAGAGCGTCATTGACAAAGAACGGCGGGGCGAGTACCTCGGTAAAACGGTCCAAATCATTCCTCACATCACCGATGAAATCAAAAGGTGCGTCCAAATTCTTGGAGCGCAAGGCGATTATGATTTCGTGATTACGGAAATTGGTGGAACTGTCGGGGACATTGAAAGCCTGCCCTACATCGAAGCGGTGCGGCAGATGAAGTGGGAAAGTCCAGAAGACACACTGGTCGTTCACCTGACCCTGATCCCGTTCCTTGCAGCCGCTGGGGAATTGAAAACAAAGCCCACCCAGCACTCTGTGAAGCAGTTGCTCGAGTTTGGCGTGCAACCCGACATACTGGTTTGCAGGACGGAGCATGAGCTCACGGATTCGGTTCGGTCTAAGGTCGCTCGCTTTTGCAATGTGGGATTGGATGCTGTCATACAGAGCATCGATGCTGAGACGATTTACGATGTCCCGTTGCTCATGCAACAAGAGCGATTCGATGCTGTGGTTTTGAAGAAGCTGCGCCTACTTTCGGATGACACTGAAGCCAATTTGGATCAGTGGCTACAGTTCATCCAACGATTCAAGCATCCCAAACATGCTGTTCGCATTGGCCTCATTGGAAAATACGTTGAACTCAAGGACAGCTACAAGTCCATCGCGGAAGCATTCATTCACGCGGGTGCATCCTTGGAGACCGAAGTTCAATTGGATTGGATTCACTCCGAAGGAATCACATCACGAAATGTTGCAGATAAACTAAGCGGACTCGACGGTGTTCTCGTTGCACCTGGTTTTGGATCACGCGGCATTGACGGCAAGATTGACGCCATTAAGTACGTCCGTGAATCGGGAATTCCATTTTTTGGAATTTGTTTGGGCATGCAATGTGCCGTCATCGAATTCGCGCGAAATGTTCTGAATTTGCCTGAGGCACATTCCACAGAAATCAAGGAATATGCTGCGGACCCTGTCATCGATCTGATGGCTGAGCAAAAGCACATCCGCAACATGGGTGGAACGATGAGGTTGGGTGCTTATCCATGCAAGTTAGAGCCCAATACAAAAGCTCATTTGGCCTATGGAGATGAACTCATTGAAGAGCGTCACAGGCACCGTTATGAGTTCAACAATGATTATTTAGAGCAATTCCAAAAGGCTGGAATGATTGCTTCAGGTGTAAATCCTGAAACTGGATTGGTTGAAGTGGTTGAGGTGCCGGACCACCCCTATTTTGTCGCCTCTCAATTCCATCCGGAGTATGCGAGTACTGTTTTAACCCCTCACCCGTTGTTCGTCTCCTTTGTGCGGGCAGCGCAACAGCATTCGATTCAACCACAAAAAGTTAGGACTGAGGCAGACGCGTAATCGTCATTTTCTAACTGACCAAACGCAGCACCCGAATGCAATCCAAACCACTCCCGATTGCAATTCGAAAACGCTCTCTGTGAGCGCAAACCAGGCCATCAACAACGTGTAGATCAGGGCCATTTCATCTCGTTTTTGCCAACCCAATTGGGCGAGTCGCGCCCACCAAACAACCAAGAAGAAAAGCCCGAACCAACCAAAAG
Organism: Flavobacteriales bacterium; assembly: GCA_036825655.1. Classification (GTDB taxonomy): domain Bacteria; phylum Bacteroidota; class Bacteroidia; order Flavobacteriales_D; family Sanyastnellaceae; genus JALQTD01. Next base: position 3,046 of record DAISXU010000072.1, read on the forward strand.
CAACGCCCGCCTCCAAGAAAGCATTGTGCGCATTCATGTGGTGTTTTCCTGCGTATTCTGCAGCTGTTTCTCGGTAGCATTCATCGAGTGCTGTCACAACATCGCCCGTTCCAACGCCAAAGGGGTGCTCTAAAATCACGTGCCGAGCAGCCGACCACGATTGGAGTCTTCCCGCAGTAGAACCGGACGGGACGTGTTGCTCTGAAGGGACAGCAGCGTGCATTCCTTCTGCTAATTCCGCCATTCGGTTTTGGCCTACACCCCACGCCGAAAGAATCAACGTGAGAGCACCTGCTGCAGCCGCCCACCGATTGCGGTTGGCTAAAATCGCCCAAAGGAAAACGCCTCCACCGCCAATCCACCCCGCCTTCGATGAAAGCAGCCCCAGCATCAATCCACCTGCCAATGCAGCGGGTGCAATCCACCACTTGCGGCGATCATGCAAAAGCCAGCTCATCCCAAAAGCCCAATACCAAGAAGCATAGGTCGGATGCAACGGACTCGATAGACCCGCGTACCTCCATCCAGAATGGTCCAAATTCAAAATTGAATTCCACAAGGCAATTCCCCAAGAACCAACTGCAGCAACCCCCAAACCAGCAATCAATCCCCACGCGATTCGATTCCGATCAATTCCAACATGTTGCTCCGTCAACCAAAACATGACCGGCAAGAGCAACAAACTGACTTTCACTTCCAAGGCAAAAACCGCAAGTTCCACGTTCTCTGACCAACAAGAACCAAGCAAAATCAATGCATAAAAAAGAGCTCCAGCCCACCAAACGAATCGGGGCTTGGTCCGCTCCATGGGAAAACGTTCCGTAGCGAGGACCGCAAGGAGAACGATGAGCCAAACGATCAAGATTGGAGTAGTCGCCCTCGGGTGGAGGGGAAAGGCCGCCGCGCACATGGCAGGAAGCCAGCCCAAAAGGCTTTTCATCGCGTCAGTGACTTTGAACGGTCCTTGGGATTTCCTCTCAACAGGACAAAGCGCCCCACCCCTTCCCAATAACCCAGACCATAGGCCAAGTGAATGCCGAGGTAAGCGCGCACAATGCCGAGCACGTCTCTTATGTGATCCGAAACAGACACGGCAGAAATAAGCGCACCGACCAACCAGGCAGCCCCAATTGAAATCAAAACAGAACCACTGAAACCACTCCAAACTTCCGGCAGCTGACCGGCCCAATCCAGCAAGGTAACCACCGCTGTGATTGCCAATGCTAAAAGAAACAAGGCTGGCACCACCTGACGCACGGTAGTAACCGTTCTGTGCTTTCGGTTCACGAAAACCTTCCAGTAGCCATATTGGCGGTATTGCGCGAACAACTTTCTGTACGACGACCTGACGTGGTAACTGCTCTTGATGCGGGGGTCAAACCAAATCCTCCACCCCGCCTCCAACAGACGAAAGTTCAATTCATCATCCTGATTCCGAACCAAGCGCTCATCAAAATACCCAATCTCCTCCAACGCAGACTTTCGGTAAGCACCGAAGGCCACAGTGTCCACGTGACCAGCAGCCCCCCCCGTTCTAAATCGCGCATCCCCCACCCCAAATGGCGTACTCAAGGCAGCGCCAATCCTTCTTGAAACCCGGCTTCCATGCACTTGCTCCACAACGCCTCCAACGCAGGCAGATTCCGGGTGAGCGCGCAAAGCTTCCGCGTTGCGTCGAATGAAATCAGGTGCACATTGTGCGTGCGCACCGAGGATGATGATGGTTTCACCGCGCGCTGCCTGTATTCCCAAATTCAAGGCCTGAGGCGTGAAGCGTGACGGATTTTCTATCCATCGGAATCGGTCATCCTCTGCAGACTAGCGCTTTAAAACATCTCGCGTTCCGTCCATGCTCCCGCCATCGGCAACCACAACCTCCCAGGGTTCTCCGCATTCCTCTTGGCCTTTCAGGGACTGCAAGGTGGAACCGATGTACTCGAATTCGTTGAGGCAAGGAATGACTACCGAAATCATGGAGAGCAAAGGTACTCACTCATCCCCTTCGGCCGTTTCCAAGCGGCGAAGTTGATGGCGATGATGGGCTACATGACCCGCCAAAAATGCCCCGGTCATGGCAAGGCATAACCGACCAGCAAGGGGATGCCGAAACACTTGAACGCCCCACCAATTGTTGGGTAAAGCTGCGACAAAGGCACGGCCATCAGCCTGAATGGCCTCCCACTTTTCGATGGCGCTCTCCAAGGACTCCATGGAGTCAAAGGCCTCGGGCGAAGAAAGCCCCTTGGGCATCGCATAGCGCTGTGAGCTGCGCAGCAAAGCACTTAACTGAAGGCCTCGTTCTGTAGACTCCGCATCCAGAGAAGGCAAGTCCAATGGGTTCGCCTGAACTTTCTTCCAGAGGTAAGCCCAAGTAGCCTGTTCTGCAACCAGGAGGTGGTGCGTTATTTCTCCAGCGCGCCACGACGAATTCGAACCGAGAACGAGCTTTGCAGGCATGGCCATGACGGCCTCTTTCCATTCGCTGACTGCAGCGGGGAGTTCTTGAAAATACCGCCACGCCTCTCCCGCCAATTCTTGGCGAAACATTTGGCAATGCGGCAGGCCATCTTCTTCATAGGATTCTGAAGACCTGAGAAAACCCAATGATTCGTAAAACGACTCCAGGTAGGTCTGCGCCGAAATCCGTATGCCCAGCTCCGGCCAGCGATCAAGCGCCGCTGCCAAAGCATGTCCCATCAGCAACCGGCCCATGCCCTGCTTGCGGTGCGACTGTTTGACAACCACTCGTCCTATCGATGGCTCGCTGTAGCTCACACCGGGAGGCAGGACTCGAGCAGTCGCAACGCACGTTTCCCCGTCCCAAGCCATGATGTGAATCCCCTTTTGGTCTTTGTCATCCAGGTCCTGGTAGACGCAATCTTGCTCCACCACAAACACTTCCGCCCTCAACTGCAGCAAAGCATATAGGCCTTCGCGGTCGAGCTCTCCCCAATTCAACGTTTTCCATTGCATGGGCCGAAGTTAACAAAGCCGGCGTGCGTAATTTCGCGGCATGCAAGTATCGAATGCGCTTTCAGTGGAAGGGCTGACAAAGCGTTATGGTGAGCGCCTGTTGTTTGAGAACCTCACCTTTGGATTAAGTCAAGGCCAAAAAGCAGCGCTGGTTGCCCGCAACGGAACAGGCAAGTCCACTTTGCTGTCCGCCCTTACAGGCGAAGAGCCAGCAGACGAGGGCCATGTAAGCTTCGAAGCAGGAATCCGGTGGGCCATGCTTTCTCAAGATCCAGGACTGGACCTGAACCTGACGATCCTGGACAACCTCTATGCTGGGAACAACGAAGCGGTGAAGGCCCTTCACGCATACGAATCTGCTATTGCTTCCGGCGCACAAGGCGATGCTTTGCAGCGGGTATATGACGCCATGGATCGCTTTGGAGGATGGGATTTTGAAGCACGCGCAAGGGAAGTGCTGGGCCGACTCAATTTGCATGATTTGGACCGGATGGTGGGAACGCTGAGCGGCGGAGAACAGCGCAGAATTGCTTTAGCAAGGGTGTTGATAGAAGAGCCAGACCTCTTGTTTCTGGATGAGCCCACGAACCACTTGGATCTGGACATGATTGCCTGGCTTGAAAAGCATTTGGCCCTCAGCAAAACCACCCTGCTGATGGTGACCCACGACCGTTATTTCCTCGAGCATGTATGTGATTCCATTTATGAATTGGATGACCAAACCCTCTACCTCTACAAAGGCAATTACAGCTACTTCCTTGAAAAGCGATCAGAGCGCCAAGAAAACGCCCTCGCTCAGCGGGATAGAGCAAGAAGAAGCATGCGCAGGGAGCTCGAATGGATGCGCCAAACTCCCGCAGCTCGCACGGGTAAATCGAAAGCACGAATCGATGCCTTCTATGACCTCAAGGAAAAAGCCAAGGTGAGGCTTGAAGAAGATCCTTTTCACATCGCTCTGAACCCTGCACGAATGGGTGGGAAATTGCTCGAGCTTCACAAGGTGGGGCATGGATTTGGGGATCGCGAACTTTTCAGCTCGATGACCCACCATTTCAAGAAAGGTGAACGGATTGGCATTGTTGGCGCAAACGGCGCAGGCAAATCCACCCTATTGGACCTGCTGGTTGGAGTTGAAAAGCCGAGGGCTGGAAAAGTGGTCATCGGGGACACTGTCGTTTTTGGGCATTACAGCCAGCATGGTGCTGACTTTCCAGATGGCTTAAAAGTCATTGATGCGGTGCGTGAAATTGCCGAATTCATGCCCCTGCAGAAAGGGCAAAAACTGACCGCGGTGCAACTTTTGGAGAGGTTTCTCTTTCCGAGGGACATGCACCACGTTCACATCTCAGTACTCAGCGGAGGAGAACGGAAAAGGCTGCACCTGTTGCAGGTTTTGATGCGCAACCCCAATTTCTTAATCCTCGATGAGCCGACGAACGACCTGGACATCTTCACGCTGCAGGTTCTTGAGGAATTCCTAATGGATTTCCCTGGCTGCCTCATTATCGTATCGCATGACCGGTACTTCATGGACCGGTTGGTGGAGCACATTTGGGTCTTGGGAGAGGATGGCAAGTCGGAGGTGCGAGACTACCCTGGGAACTACACCCAGTACCGCCTTGCCCGTGAGGAAAAAGTCAAAGCCCAGCAGCTCGAGGCGAACAACAAGCCCAAAGTTTCATCAGCTCCTGCCGCAATCAAGAACGACTACTCGAATCGGCTCAGCTTCAAAGAAAAGTTTGAATTGGAGCAACTCGGCCCTACCATCGAGATGCTTGAGGCCGAGAAGCAAGTCCTCACGCTGGAGCTTGAAAGCACCAACAACCACGAGTCCATCCTGTCCATTAGCCAGCGATTATCTGCTGTTGTGGAAGAATTGGATGCTGCTGAAATGCGGTGGTTGGAATTGTCCGAACGAGCTGAGTGATCATTGCTGATCGTAATCCACCACGTAGGGAGCCGGACCCTTTGGATGCGATTGACAGGTGAGAATGAACCCCTGTTCCACCTCCTTCGGCTCCAGAGCATAGTTGATGTCCATGTCGGCCTTTCCTGAAGTCATCTTTGCGCGGCATGTACAGCAAACACCTCCTAGGCAACTGTAAGGCGCGTCTAGACCAGCATCCAGTGCAGCATCCAACACGCTCTTGCCTCCAGTAAGCGTGACTGTCGTTGTAATGCCATCCAACACGATGGACACCTCCTGCCCCTGAGCTTCAGTTTCAACAGGTACGTTCCGCTTCTCTTCAGCAGCTGCAGAAGTCGTGAACAACTCAAAATGAATGTGTTCCGCCTGCACTCCTGCAGACCCGAGAACCTCCTTGCAGTCCAAAATCATGTCCTCTGGCCCGCACAAAAACACACCGTCAATGGCTGCTGGAACGATGAAACCATTGTCAATCAAGGATTGGCAACGGGCAGCATCCAATCGGCCATGAAACAACTTCGCGTCGACTGGTTCCCGTGTTAACAAGTTAAACAGCCTGAAGCGCTCCATGTATTGGTCCTTCAAGTCCTGCAACTGCTCCTTGAACATGATGCTGGCTGAGGTCTTGTTTACATAAAAAAGTGTGAACGAGGATCCTGGCTCCTGGGCAAGGATGTGTCGAATTTGGGACAAAATAGGAGTGATCCCAGACCCAGCGGCCATTCCCACGAATGACCTCCGGGCGCCTTCTTGCGCTTCCAAAACAAATCGACCCTGGGGTGGCATGGATTGAACGACGTCTCCTGCTTTCAACTTCCGGTTGGCGTAAGTCGAAAACAACCCACCCTCAACCTCTTTGATGGCCACCCTCAGCTCACCATCCTCTGGTGCAGCACAGAGGCTGTAACTCCTTCTTACCTGCTGGCCGTCGATCGCGTGCTCCAAGGTCAGGTACTGCCCCGCTTTGAATGAAAAGTCAGCATGCTCGTTGGATGGCGCACTGAATCGAATGGACACGCTATCGGCAGTTTCCCGCCGAATTTCCGTTACTTCTAAGGGGTGAAATTTCGTCATGAGATGCAAAAGTAACGCACGATTCGTCAGTCCAACAGCATTCACGGCAGAACCAACCGGGTGTGCTCGTTGTATCTTTGACACATGAACATGAACGATCGCTTTGAAGCCTACATCGCATCTGATGCGAAAATCGAGCCGAAGGATTGGATGCCTGATGCCTATCGCAAGACGTTGATTCGCCAAATCAGCCAACATGCCCACAGTGAAGTGGTAGGCATGTTGCCCGAAGGCAATTGGATCACGCGGGCGCCGAGCTTGTTGCGCAAATCCATTTTGTTGGCGAAAGTGCAGGACGAAGCGGGCCATGGACTTTACCTCTATTCTGCCTGCGAAACGCTTGGTGTTTCTCGGGACGAGCTGATCGATGATTTGCACTCAGGAAAAGCAAAGTACAGCTCCATCTTCAACTACCCAGCAACGAGCTGGGCGGACATGGGGACGGTTGGTTGGTTGGTCGACGGAGCGGCGATCATGAATCAAGTTCCACTCTGCAAAACAAGTTATGGACCTTATGCACGAGCCATGGTTCGAGTTTGCAAGGAAGAAAGCTTCCATCAGAGGCAAGGATTCCAAATCCTTTTGACCCTTTGCAATGGATCAGCAGAACAGAAAGAAATGGCGCAAGAGTCGTTGAACCGGTGGTGGTGGCCAGCCCTGATGATGTTTGGACCTCGAGATGAAGAGTCGCATCACACTGAGGATTCCATGCGTTGGAAAATCAAAAGGTTTACCAACGACGAACTGCGTCAGAAGTTTGTGGACATGTCCGTTCCCCAAGCAGAACTGCTTGGCTTAACCATTCCAGATCCCGATTTGAAGTGGAACGAAGAACGCGGCCACTACGACTTTGGAGCCATCGATTGGGAGGAATTCAACCAGGTCATCCGAGGCAATGGCCCCTGCAACCGAGAACGCCTAGAAGCACGTCAAAAAGCTCACGAAGAAGGCGCTTGGGTCCGTGAAGCAGCCACTGCTTACGCTGCGAAAAAACTGAAAACTCCGGCATCCAACACGCACGCGGCATGAACAACAACAACAATTGGCCCCTCTGGGAAGTTTTCGTCAGGAGCCGACAAGGACTGGGCCACCGCCACGTAGGAAGCTTGCATGCACCTGATGCAGAAATGGCCATTCAAAATGCCCGTGATGTCTACACACGAAGGCAAGAAGGTGTCAGCATTTGGGTATTGCCTGCAGCTGCGATAACGGCATCCTCCCCCTTGGACAAGGATTGCATGTTCGAGCCTGCCAACGACAAAGTTTACCGCCATCCGACCTTTTACGATTTACCGGACGAAGTAAAAAACATGTGATGGAGGCATCTGAGCAGCACATTCAATACATCATTCGCCTTGCAGATGACGCCTTGATTCAAGGCCAAAGGTTGAGTGAATGGTGTGGCCATGGGCCTATTTTGGAAGAGGACATCGCCTTGGCCAACTTGGCGTTGGACCACATTGGACAAGCGCGCGCCTTGTACACGCACGCCGCGAAACTCGAGGGGAAAGGACGGACCGAAGACGACCTCGCTTACTTTCGGGACGAAGTGGAATTCCGAAATCACCTGATTTTAGAGCTCCCCATTGGTGATTTTGGCTTCACCATCATGCGCCAACTCCTGTATTCAGTGTTTGCTTTGGAGCGCATGAAGTCTTTGGCAAGTCAAGAAGTTGACACCAACCTCGCTGCAATTGCCAGCAAAGCCATCAAAGAACTCCGTTACCACGCCGAACACGCGCAAGATTGGGTCATTCGGCT
>DAISXU010000073.1:0-10676 GCA_036825655.1 Flavobacteriales bacterium
GATTTGATCGTCCGATCCTGTTACCTCGTGTCCCGCATCATGCAGCGCTAAGGCCAAATTGTGCATGGCACTTCCACCAATGGCAATAAAGTGAATCCTCATGGAGTGAAAATCCGATGAAAGTCCTGTGTTTTCATTGTAATTCTCGGGAGGTTACGCACATTGCAATATGGATAGTTCGAAATCAGGATGGTCTGGCATTGGTGCAGGTATTTGGGCGTACACGAGGAGCTTTGGCGCCATAAGGAATTTGAGGCTGCAGCGCGCTTATGTTTGGTCCGCTGCACTGACCGTTTTGTTTGTCCTCTTGGGAGCCTATGCCATCAATTGGGCCGTAGACAAATTGGGCAGTGCCTACCGGTTGTTAATCGGACTCGATTCCTCGTGGCCTGAAGGGGAGGGCATTTGGAGGCAGTTCGAATGGGTGGTAGCATCGGCGGGGGAATACGCGCTTCAGGTCATTGCATTTGCAGCGCTCTTTTGGGTCAAAATCAAATTGACCAAGTACTTGGTGATTGCCTTTTTGGGGCCAGTGATGGCCTGGGCATCCGAGCGCGCAGAGTCAGGAATCAGTGGGAGAGAACGTGTTTTTAACTGGAAGCAGCAAATGCGCGAATTGGTGCGGGGTGCACGCTCTGCCACGCTGTTGTTTGCAATCGAGTTTTCACTCGGCCTGCTTTTGTTTGGTTTGAGCGTCTTGGCCACACTTTTTTCGGGGCCATTCTCCCTCATCCTCTCTCCTGTGTTCTTGGTGATCTCGTTTTCAATGGGGGCTTGGTTTTACGGAGCCTCCGTTTTCGATTTCATCTGGGAAAGGCGCGGAATGGGGGCTCGCAAGGGGTTGCGAGCAAGTTGGGGAGTCCGTGGCAAGGTGCTCGGAGTGGGCATCCCTTTTCAGCTGTGGATGATGGTTCCCGTTCTTTCGTGGTTCATTGCTCCCATTTTTGCGCCTGTTACCTGTGCGGTAGCAGCTGTTTTGGTCTATGCCAAAGGCGAGCTTAGGGAATCATAACGCGCTGGCTGCCTAATGGCCCTGCAATGAGGTACAACCCGCGAGGCAGTTGAACCTGAATCAAATTCTGGCTTCCTTCTGCCAACAAGTGACCGCTCATGTTGAATAGCTTCCATTCAACTCCGGGCGTCCAATTTTGCAAGCTAATTTCACCTTGACCGGTGATGAAGGCTTTCCACTCCGTTCCACCATGGAGTGCATTCACGTCATTGGTGCAAGGCCCTGCAGTCCATTGAGCCAAACCTCCAAGGTACCACGCTTCACAGGGGTTGTTGTAGGTGTTCCCATCGCAGCCACATACGGTTTCTTCCTCCGTTGGACACGGCATGTCTGGGGCCAAACGCGCTTCGTCAAAACAATCATTGGCGCAACCTCCTTGAACGTAAGAGCTTACCCAGTCCAAGTAAATTGCAACACAAGGGTTCAGATGAGTCAAGGAATCACAACCGCATACGGGATCCGCTACGAGTGGATTGCAGTCGATGAGTGGGTTGACCAAAGATGGGTCAATGCAATCTGTGGATTCCTCACATGAAGAGGTGCAACTGCTCATGTCAGCGAAACTGTATGTGCTGTAATCGACTCCATCGATGACCCAACCGCAACCGCTTAATTCTGTGCATGCGCCATTGAGCAGTGCAACCCCCAAGACCAGGTCGCATGCACCAAAATCTAATCCGCCAACATCGTAACATCCTCCAAGGCAAGATGCTTCGCACGATGAGATGCTCTCAAAGCTGTAAATGCTGTAATCAACTCCATCCACAACCCAACCACAACCACTAAGCCCGACGCATTCACCATTCACCAAAGCGACGCCCATTGCCGAAGCACAGGTGCCAAAATCTACTTCGCCCAAATCTTGACATGCGCCACCTCCACAATCAGCAAGGCAATCCGAGAAAGTTTCAAAGCTGTACCCGCTGTAATCTACGCCGTCGGCTACCCAACCGCATCCGCTGATCTGTGAACACGATCCGTTTACAACACCGTATCCCATGGCCATTTCACAATCTCCAAATTCGATCATGCCCAGGTCGAGGCAGTCCAAGGAACTTCCTGAACACTCGCCCGATACCCAACTGGTCGTTCCACCAACCACCTCTGCTTCGCAGCTGTTTCCATAGGTAACCCCATCGCATCCACAAACGGGGTCCCAAATGAATGGGCAAAAGGCAAAGGGATCGATGAGCGTGCTATCGATGCAGTTCTGTGCTTGGGTTTGCGTGACGCTGGACGCGACCAAGACGAGGAATAAAAGGGGCAATCTCATGGGGTGAATATACCCACTTTTAGATTATTTCTTCACCCAATCAACCTGGGCACCGAGTGATTCCAGATCGTCAAAAAAGGAAGGGTAACTCTTCGCCACACATTCTGCATCCTCAATTTCGATGGGTGCTCCGGCCAGCCCGAGAAGGGCGGCGGCCATGGCAATGCGGTGGTCACCTTGTGGATTCACTCGCGCGCGGAGAACTTTCTCTTTTCCTTTTCTCGGGTGGACTTCTAACGAGTCTTCATCGGAATTGTGCTTCAGTTCAATTCCAGCCTTTGAGAACAGCGATTGCAAGGCTGCAATTCGGTTGGATTCCTTATGAATCAAGCGATGTGCTCCTTTCATAGTGCTGGGTTTGTTGGAGAACGCAGCCAGTGCGGCCAGAACAGGAAAGAGGTCGGGGCTGTCCGTTAGGTCAACGTGAAATGGCCTCACGGGGCGCCTCGCTACCTGCATGCCTTCGTCCGTGCCGCTCGCTGCCCCACCTGCAAACAACAAGGCGCCCCGAATGGCTTCATCGGCCTGAGGGTGCTCGTTGTTCAGTCCGTCCACGGTGATGGAGGTTTCAGCGGCCAGCATACCAGCAACCAACAGCGCCGCAGCGCCACTCCAATCACCATCAATCACCCCTTCCCAAGGCTGAAAGCGTTGATTTCCAGGAATGCGGAAAGTTCCTGGTCCATCTTGATGGACTTCGATGCCAAAATCCTCCAAGATGGACAAGGTTAAGTCCACGTAGGGGCGGCTCACGAGCTCATCCATTTCGATGATGCTGTCTTGCGGTGCGCAAGGCAAAGCAAACAAAAGTCCGGTCAAAAATTGCGAGCTCAAGCTTCCGTCCAACTGAAGCCGTCCACCTTGGAGCGGGCCATTTACGACGAGAGGAGGGCACCCTTCCGCTTCCAATGTGCAGGTAGCCCCCAGTTGATTGAGCGCTGAGAGCAATGGCGTGTGAGGACGTGTGAGCAAGGTGCCTGTGCCAGTGATGGTCAGGAGGTCCTGGTGTAAAGCTGAAATGGAAGAAAAAAGCCGAAAACCCAATCCGCTCTCTCCCAGGTTGAGCTCGGTTGTCCTTGGTGCCAATTGGCCACCAACGCCGTGAATTTTAATGGCGTCGTCACCCAGTTCGATCTCCGCTCCAAGGGCAGCGGCTGCTGCCAGCGCAGAGGTGCAGTCATCGCTTTCTCCTGGGCGATGGATCATGGACGTTCCGTCTGCCAAGAGCGCACCAGCTACAACCCGCTGCATCATGCTTTTTGAAGGCGGAGCAAATGCCGTTCCCGACAAGGTTGAGGGACTTACGCGAAGGATCATGCTTCCGGTTTGTAGGCCAAATATATCGAGGCGATTCCCCCGGTCAATGGCACGGCCTCACAGGCCACGTAACCAACTTTTTCGAGCACGTTTAAGAAGTCTTGTCCTTCAGGAAAGGCCTGCACGCTCTCTGGCAAGTAGGCGTAAGCAGATTGATCCTTCGAAACAAGTTTCCCAATTGTGGGCATAATGAATTTAAAGTAAAAGGCGAAGAGCTGCTTCATGGGGAACTTGCGCGGTTTGGAAAATTCCAAAATCACACCCAAACCACCTGGCCTCAACGTCCGCAGCATTTCAGATAGGCCAGCTTCAAGTTGTTCAAAATTTCGAACTCCAAATGCCACCGTGTAAGCATCGAAATGGCCCGTTTCAAATGGCAAAGAGACGGAATCACCTTCCATGAGCTCAATGACGTCTTGGTAGCCTCTTTTTGCAACTTTCTTGCGTCCGACTTCCAACATGCCTTGGCTGATGTCGACACCCGTGATGTGAACGTTTGAAAGCCCCATTCGCACGGCTTCTATAGCGAAGTCGGCAGTTCCAGTGGCCATGTCCATGATCCGCTTTGGATTTTCCTTCTTGAGAATGCGAACAGCTCGCTTTCGCCAAAGGACATCAATGCCAAAGGAAAACAGGTGGTTCAGCAAATCATAACTGTGTGCGATGTTGTCGAACATCCGCGCTACTTGTCGAGTCTTCGTTTCCTGGTCAGGCGAAGTGTAAGGAGTGATGCGAGTTCCCATGCTTTATCCGACCATGGTGTGGCCTTCCGGGTATTTAAAGTGATTCTGTACCAAACGCCCACCAATGGCAAACGCCACGGTCAAAGTGCCGACTCTGCCGACGAACATGCTCGCCGAAATGATGAACTTACCCGCCGTGCTCAGCTCAGGAGTGATTCCGGTGCTCAACCCCACAGTTCCCATGGCACTTACCTGTTCAAATGTCAGGTCGAGGAGGTTGCGACCCTCTTGTGCCAAAATTTCCGCCTCCGTGATGCTAAGGGCGAAAATGCAAACGAGGTTTCCGATGAGGAAAAAAAGCAAAACACTGTACGCTCTGGATCGCAACAATTCGGGGATTGTTCGCTTGAACAGTTGCACGTGCTCGAATCCCCGAATGGTTCTTCTTACGTCCGCTAGGACGATTGCAAGGGTGCTGGTCTTGATGCCACCACCTGTTGAAGAAGAACTTGACCCAATAAACATTAAAATAGTGATTAAGAATAACATAGGTATTCCAACTGCACCAATATCTACGGTATTAAAGCCGCTCGTACGTGTTGCGCTTTGAAACACGGACGTGGTGACTTTTCCCCACCAACTCAAACCAGAAAGGGTGCCATCTTGTTCAAGCAGGAAGAAAGCAACCGAACCTACACCGACCAATCCGATGCTGAAGTAGAGGGCTATTTTTGTAGCGAAGCCTATTTGTTTCCAGGGTTGAATCATCCGTTCCCTCAACCTGCTGGGGTCGAAGATGTCGAACAAGGCCATCATGCCCAGAGCCCCCAAAAAGACCAAAACAGTAATGACCCAGTGCATGGCCCAGTTTGTAGCCACCTCAGGTGCAGCCAAGCCATTGGTGAAAAGGGATATGCCCGCATTGTTGAAGGCGGATACGCTATGGAAGACGGAATAAAACAGCTGGTCCCCCATGGAGGTGACTCCTGCTTGGTCATTGAGTGTTGCAAAAAAGGCTGCAGCCCCAGCGGCCTCAATGCCCAAGCACCAAAACACCACCTTTCGCAGCATGCCGCTGCTCGAATGAACATTGTCTCTGTTCACAAAGTCTTCAATGACATCATGCTGCTTGACACCTAAGCCAAACCTCGATGCCAAGGCCAAGAATGAGCCAAATGCAATCAGGTTAAGGCCACCGAGTTGAATGAGAATCAACAACACCATTTGGCCCTTGAAGGTGAAATAGCTCACTGTATCTACAAGCATCAAACCCGTAACGCAGGTCGCGCTTGTGCTCGTAAACAGGGCGTCCACCCATGGCATTCCACCTCGGATCGTAGTCATTTCAGGAAGCATCAAGAGTACCGTGCCCAAACTAATGATGGCAAAGAAACTAATGATGAAGATCAGCGCTGGATTGAGCCTGAATCTCGGCAGGATGTTGCCTTGCCTCAGCAGCTCTGAAGAGACCATCAAGAAGAAATATCCTTGAATGAACAGGGTGTAGACATCCCGAACAGACTCAATTCCCATGGAGGATAAAATCGGTTCAACCAGCAAATGACCGGTCAAGAGGTCACTTGCACCTTCGACAACCAAGATGCTCATGACCAAGGCCTCGAACCAAGTGCGTTTGATGAACGTCCAAGGATGGAATTCATAAACGACGCGAACAACGTAGTGAAAGACATAGAAAATGAAGCTCCCGGTCACCCCTTGCAACAGGAGGTCAGCGGTATCACTTTCATGGGGGAAGCCATAAAACGCAGCCAAGAGCACCAAGGCGCTCGTGGAGACGAGAAAGTTCAAAACTCGAAACACCCGCAGTACGGTCTCTTTAGAACTGTACAAATGAACGTTTACGCGTTCTCGAAACTCTCTCAGTGTCATGCGGTGAGGGGGGGAGATTGAGCAACTTCTTGTTGGAGCTTCCTCGCGTCGATGGGAACGACTCCGACGTTTTCGCAAACGAGACCCCCAGCCAAATTCGCAACCCGAGCAACCTCCCGCGAATCAACTCCCAATGCATACAAGCATGTCGCAACGGCAATTACAGTATCGCCAGCGCCGGAAACGTCCGCAATTTCCCGCGCATGGGCCGGTTGCCTGACGTGCTGAATTCCGGCACGGGGTTGATGGACGTGAACACCATATTCGCTCAAGGTGACGAGTGCACAATCGGGCTGGAGACGCTCCATGAGCTCTTCTACTGCGGACTGGACGCTTTCCGAACTGCTGGCATCCACATAGCGCCCCAAGCCTTCTTGCAGTTCTTTGACGTTGGGTTTGAATAAACCCACGCCGATGTAGTCGTGGAATTGCCTGAATTTCGGGTCTACAGCCGTAGGAATCCCAAGGGATTTAGCTCGCCCGACGATTTGTCGAATCAAATGCGGTGTCAGAACACCCTTATCGTAATCTTCAAACAAAACAGCATCCACTCGCTCGATCAAGCGATCTATGGATGCCATTAGGTTCTTCTCTTCTCGATCTGAAAGCGGCTCAGTTGTCTCTTCATCCACTCGCAAGAGGTGTTGTCCACTGCTCAAAATGCGCGTTTTCACGGTCGTGGGCCGTGCATTGCTTTGCGTCACAGCACCGACGCCTACTCCATGCGCCTGCAATTGGGCCATCAGCGCCTCACCCGCTTCATCGGCTCCTACGACCGTCGCGAGTTCTACCTGTGCACCCAAGGCGAGAAGATTGAGAACTACGTTGCCCGCACCGCCAAGCCTCCGGTCCCGCTGGCGGATGTCAACTACGGGCACAGGGGCCTCAGGGGACACCCGCTTTACATCACCAATGTAGTAGGCATCGACCATGACATCGCCAACAACGAGCACCTTGAGTTGGTCGCAAGATTTTAGTGCATCAAGCGCATTCATGTGCCAAATTTAGGCATGGAAAGGCATGCGGTGGAATGGAAGCCTCAGGTCAATCGCAGAATCGCCGCCTCAATGCGGTTGCAAGCTTCATTGAGCTGCTCTTCAGAAGCAGCATAAGACAGCCGAATGCACTCCGGGGTCCCAAACGAATCTCCGCCTACCGTGGCGACTTTGCCTTCTTCCAAAAGGAAAAAAGCGAGGTCATCTCCGGAATTCATGATGCGGTCGCCAAACCGCTTACCAAACAAGCCGCTCACATCTGGGAAGAGGTAAAATGCGCCCATGGGACGATTTACTTTCAACCCAGGTATTGACTCCAACCGGCTGATCATCAACTCCCTACGTTTTAAGAATGCCGACCGCATTTCATCCGCAATTGAGGGGTCACTCGCGACGGCTGCACCAGCAGCTACTTGAGCGATGGAACACGGGGCAGAGGTGACCTGGCCTTGAATTTTAGCGCAGGCTTTTGCAATCCACTCGGGAGCACCGATGTATCCCAATCTCCAACCTGTCATGGCGAACCCCTTGGAAACACCATTCACTGTGACTACGCGATCTTCCATGCCCGGGACTGCTCCGAGGCTGGCGTGGGCTCCAGTAAAATTGATTAACTCGTAAATCTCATCGCTGATGATGATCACTTGCTCGTGGCGCTTGAAAACTTCGGCCAATGCTTCGGTTTCGGCCATGGTGTAGACGGAGCCCGATGGGTTGCAAGGTGATGAATAGATGACCAAGCGGGTGTTGGGAGTCATGGCCGCTTCCAACTCTTCTGGTTGCACTTTGAAATCGTTTTCAATTTGCGTCGGAAGCACTACGGGGGTGCCTCCCGCCAGCATCACCATGTCTTTGTAACTGACCCAAAAAGGAGCCGGGAGAAGCACTTCATCTCCAGGGTTGATCAGCGATAACACCACATTCGTGATGCTCTGTTTTGCTCCGTTGGAAACCACAATTTGATTGGGGGAGTAATTCAGGCCATTGTCGCGCTTGAATTTGTGGCTGATGGCTTCACGAACATCCGCCAAACCGGGCACTGGCGTGTAATGCGTAATGTTGTTTCGAATGGCATCAATCCCTGCGTCTTTGAGTACTTCTGGCGTGTCAAAGTCGGGCTCTCCTAAGGAGAGGGAGATTACATCGATGCCTTGCGCTTTCAATTCAGTGGCCTTCCGAGCCATGGCAATGGTGGCTGATTCAGAAAGGCGTTGTAGGAGGTCAGAAGTCCGTTGAGTCATGGTGTTGTAAATGCGTGGGCCAAATTTACTTCTCCCTACGAAGCGCTCCGCGCTGAAGTTGCGCTTTTTGATAAGATCCACAATCCAACGTACATCAATCCACCATTGACCGCGAGCAAGGCAAAGCCAAAGCTGAATTCAAACGCCGTGCTCAGCCACGATTCAAGGCCATAACAAAGAAACGGCGACGCAATAGCGAGCCATGGAATCCACTGATCCCGGACGCCTCGCTCACAGGTTATTCCAAACAAAAACAAACCGAGCAGTGGGCCATAGGTGTAGTTTGCCGCAGTGAAGATGGAATTCAGGACACTGGTGTCGGTGGCCATGCTGAACCCCAACATCACGGTTGCGAGCAAAAGCGTCATCCCGATGTGCACCCGCTTCCTAATCCGCAAAGCGTCGGCTTCATTTCTCGATTCGGTGGCGAGCAAATCGACACAAACGGAGGTCGTTAAGGCCGTTAATGCGCTATCTGCTGAACTAAAGGCAGCGGCCATCAAGCCAATGAGGAACATCAAGGCCACGCCCCAACCCAGTCCACCGTCTAATGCAATTCCTGGAAACAAGGCGTCTGTTCGAACTGGAACAAACTCGGAAGCCTCGGCCTGCAACCAAAGGACGGCACCCAAGAACAAGAAAAGTCCATTGATCACCACCAATACAACAGCGAAAGAACCCATGTTCAGGCGAGCATCCCTCAAGTTCTTACAAGCTAAGTTCTTCTGCATCATGTCCTGATCCATCCCGGTCATGGTGGCAGCAATCAGTGCGCCTGCCAGGATTTGCTTGACAGCGTGGTTGGGTGCTTTCCAATCGTCAACAATCCAAATGCCTGTCCATCCTTTTGCCTCGGCAGCCTCCCAAAGGTCCAACCAGCTTCCATTTCCAAGGGAATGGGCCACGGCATCTATGGCCAGCACGACGGCTACTAGCATGGCTGCGGTTTGGAGTGTGTCCGTCCAAACCACCGTTTTCAAGCCGCCGTTTCGGGTGTACGAATAAATGACACCCAATACCGCCAGCGTCGTGGCAGCCAACCCTAAGGGCCACTCCACTCCCAACCAGTGCAAGTGCACATCCCAACCCATGGGTTGCAAGACAAACATCTGCAGAACCAATGCCACCAAAAACAACCTAAAACTCGCTCCAATGACTCGAGAAATCAAGAAGAAAACTGCCCCAGTTCGGTAGGCATTTGGACCAAAACGTTGGCCGAGGTATCCGTAAATGCTTGTCAGTTTCAACCGGTAATAGAGTGGCATGAGAACGGCCATTATGAAGACGTAGCCCAACATGAAACCAAAGACCATTTGCAGGTATGAAAATCCACTTCCGGCAACTTGTCCCGGGACGCTAATGAAGGTTACACCGCTCAAAGAAGCTCCAATCATGCCAAAGGCAACCACGTACCATGGCGTGGACCTTCCAGCTAAGAAAAAACCTGAATTATCCCGAGTTGCCGTGAGCCGTCCAATGACGACCAATAAAATGGCATAACCGAGGAAGACACCGAGAACAAGAGATGGCTGCATGGGACAAAGATGAGGAATTGATGACGCGCTCAGGCGATGTACCTTCGCATCATGGAATTGCCTTCCCGATTGATGGAGGTTGCGGTGGACCAAATGGCTTCACTCCCCGGAATTGGCCGAAAAACGGCCTTGCGACTCGTGCTTCAATTGCTCAAGCGGGATGAGGACAGAGTGGCTGCATTTTCCAAAGCATTCACCGACCTCAGAGCTGGAGTTCATCCCTGTCCTGTTTGCTCCAATTTGACCGAAGCGGATCGGTGCGGGATTTGCAGTGACCCCAATCGAGACGAGCGAATCATTTGTGTGGTAGAAGATTTGCGTGATCTGTTGGCCATCGAGCAGTTAGGGCTATACAAAGGGCGCTATCACGTACTGGGAGGGATCATTAGTCCAATGGATGGTGTGGGGCCAAAAGATTTGACCATCGAAGGTTTGGTAGCCCGTTGCCAGCGTGCCGATTGGGTGAAAGGAGTGGAAGATGAACTCCCTGTGGAGGTCATTTTTGCGCTTCCAACCACCATGGAAGGCGAAACAACTGCCTTCTACCTGTACAAGAAATTATCACCAACAGGCGTCCGTGTTACAGCGATAGCAAGAGGCATCGCCGTTGGAGATGACCTGCAACATGCAGACGAAGCCACCCTCGCACAAAGTTTGAACCAACGATTGCCTTATAGCACATGAGCGGAGTCCCAGATGTTTCCATCATCATTGTCAATTACAACGTTGA
>DAISXU010000074.1:0-10555 GCA_036825655.1 Flavobacteriales bacterium
CGTTGGAAAAACGTTCGAGGTCAGCTGTCCGATGCCTTGGTTCAGGCTAGGGCCAACAGTTGCACACAGAGCAGTGAAGGGTGGCTGATTGGCACAGCGCAGGGTGGGGTGCTCGTAACTCGTGATTTCAAAGAACTTCGGGAGAGGTACCAACGGTCGAATGGCCTTCTGGGCAATTCGGTCATGAACATCGAAGTGGACAGGGCAGGGAATGCGTGGGTTGCTTCCGAAGGGGCGGTTAATTTGATTCGATTCAGTTGGCCGCAACGTGTTCCAAGTCAAGTCGCACAGCTTCAAGAAGCTGGTTATTCGTCGTTGCATTTGGACAATGGCGATAGCTACTGGGGGACGTCTCGTGGGGTCCGATTTCACCAGAGAGCGACAGGAACTTTGACCGATGTGCAAGGCATTGAAGGCCAAATCTGGTCCCTTCAATCCATCCTTGGTAGGCCGTGGGTTTCGCAACTCGATGGAGCTGGGTGGTTATCAGATGGTGTGTATCAACCCATCGTAAAGGGCACAGGTGTATGGGAAGTGACTGCAAGGCCAGATTCTCGGTTCCACTATGCAGGAACATTCCAAGGCTTAATGCGCCTCGATTTGTCCGAAGGTACCGTTGTCCCCGTTGCTGGATTTTCCGAAAGCTCTCGTTTCGTGGTTTTTGAGTCGAATCGAGTGGTTTGGGTGGCTTATCCTTACAAGGGTGTTTACCGCATCGAATTGGATGAAACAGGCACTCGTGCAGATGCTGTGCGCCTGTACGCAGGAGCGGAGGGGCTGCCTGAACCCATTCACGTGGAGGTGTTTGAGGCGGCCGGGGAGGCGATTTTCTCAACCAATGATGGGTTTTATCGGTACGTTGAGGACATGGATCGATTGGAGCCGGCACTGCATGCGTTTTCAGGGTTGATGCCCCAGGATGGTCACGTGCAGCGTTTGTATGAGGGCGAACACGCTAAGTGGTGGTTTGTTCAAGGCCAATCGGTAGGCCAAATTCATCCGATGACAAAAAACCTGAACACCAAAATGGGGTTGAGGCGTTTTCCGCTGTCAGGCACGCCGATGGTTGCGCCCTTTGAACGCCTCGAGCTGCTCCCTGAGGATCGGGTCTGCGTTCCTGTGGAAGATGGATTTCTTTATTTGGACGCCAACCGCATGGCTCAAAGCGCGACGCCACCAGCCGTGGAGGTGCGCTCCGTAATTCATTTGAATCACGAATCGGGTCCTCAATTGCTGCACACAAAATCAGCATCGCTGCCTTCTGGCAGTCACGCCCTCGAAATTCGGTTGAGGGGGTTGGATTCAAGGTATGTCGGAATTCAACGGTACCAATGGAGATTGGATGGTGACGATGCGGAGTGGTCTCGGCCGCAAGAATCAGCTCGGATCACCCTGGGCGGTTTGGGGCCAGGAACCCACAGGATTTCATTCAGAACCATTGTTGACGGGTCGTACGATGGACCGATTTCCACATGGAAGTTGAACATTGCACCGCCTTGGCATGGCAGATGGGATGTCCGCTTGTTGCTGTTGTCTGCGCTTGCTGGTGGGCTTTTTGTTTGGTTCCGTCGTAAGCAACGCACCATCAAGGAGGCGCATGCCTTGCAATATGCGGAAGCGGAGCGCCAAAGAGCAGAGGAAGCCCGTCGTTTTCGTCAAGATTTGGAGTCATCAGAATTGAAATTGGAGGCCGAACGATTGAGGCGGGTAGAGGCAGAGGTCTCTGCGAAGAACCAAGAATTGGCATCTGCGACGATGCATTTGGTTCAAAAAGCTCAAATGGCTTCCACCCTGCAGTCTGGCCTGCAGGCTTTGCGAGAGAATTTGAGTCCTGGAGAGCGCAAGGATGTAGATCGTCTGTTGTCCATCATTGCCGAAGGAACAAGGCTTGATGAAAACTGGGAGCAGTTCACCCAGCAATTTGATCAGGTCCATGTGGAATTCCACCAACGCTTATTGGAGCGCTTTCCGGACCTCACGAAAAACGACCTCAAATTATGCACTTATTTGAGGATGAACCTGTCTTCAAAGGAAATTGCTTCTTTGACATTTGTCACTGTGCGTGCCGTGGAGGTAAGCCGATCGCGCCTGCGGAAGCGTTTGGATTTGGGACAAGGCGAGAACCTGTTGCAGTTCATTCAGTCGCTTTGAGGCCCTTGTAACGCAGCAAAGCCGCTTGCCCCTGGTGGTAAGGGCCTTCATGCAATTCCGTTGTGATCTCCTCAAGGTGCAGTGTTTGCAGAGCATCAAAGTCCTTAGCGATGGTCGCTGCATCAAACAACATGGTAGCATCTTTGGGGCCGCCGGAAGAGAAGGCGTGTTGACTTGGATTGAATCCTTCCAAAATCAAAGTGCCACCTGTTCGTAGCCAAGAAACGGCGCGGTGGTGAAAAGCGTTCCTGAGATCGGCTGGCATGTGCGCGTAGATCAGAGCCACCACATCAAATTCAATCGATGCTTCGTATTCAAAGGCGTCAGCAACTTGCGCATCGATGACAACGCCACTTTCTGCTGCCCATTTTTTGGCCTTTTGAACTCCGCTATTGCTGAAATCGAATGAGTGAACTTCCCACCCGTTTTTCGCCGCGAAAACTGCGTTTCGGCCCTCTCCATCGCAGGGAAGTAAAATCCGTCCAGGGGCCAACTTCAGCAGGGAATCTGCGAAATAGGCGTTGGGACCTTTTCCGTAAACAGCCTCTTCTCCTTCATACCGATTGTTCCAAAACTCAACCATATTGCAACGATTTAGATTGCAAAGGTGTTGCTAATTGCTGGAGAACTCCTAACCTTGTTCCATGCCCATGAGAGGATATGATTTTAAGCGGCTTCAAGCCCAAGCCCCAGCCCAGCGAAGGACCACCGCAAAGCAGCGAATGGCACTGCTTGATGCGCTCATGGCTGAGGTCATGCGCCGGCGCGAGGATTTGCACAGCGCCATGCAGGCTGATTTTCGAAAGCCATCCGAAGAAGTGGATCTCACGGAAATTTTTGTGCTCAAGGGTGAAATCAACCAGGTGAAGCGACATCTGAAAAGGTGGATGCGGCCAGAGCGGGTGCATGGAGGATTGGCCATGTTGGGGTCGCGGGCTTGGATTCAGCGTGAGGCGAAGGGAGTGGCTTTGATTTTGGCGCCTTGGAATTACCCCATGCAATTGACCTTTCGCCCACTCGTAGCTGCGTTGGCGGCTGGTTGCACCGTCATGTTGAAACCGTCAGAGTTGACCCCCCGAACTGCACAGGTGCTTCAGGAAATTGTTGATGCCATCTTTGATCCTGGCGTTGTGCAGTTGGTCCAAGGTGGAGCAGATGTTGCAGAAGCCTTAATGGACGAGCCATTTGATCACATCTATTTCACGGGTTCGCCGGCAGTTGGTCGGTTGGTGATGGCTGCGGCTGCAAAGCATCCCTGTAGCGTGACGTTGGAGTTGGGCGGGAAGTCACCAGCGATTGTGGATGCAAGCGCTAACCTCGATCAGGCTGCTCGGCGCATTGCCTGGGCGAAGTTGGTTAATGCAGGTCAAATCTGCGTCGCTCCAGATTACCTGCTGATTCCTTCCAATTTGCGTGATGATTTCGTGAAGCGCCTGATCCGTGCGATGAGGGAATATTATGGTGCGAACCCCAAGGAATCACCGGATTTCCAACGCATCGTCAATCCGCGGCATGCGCATCGCATTGCGGGCCTCATCGAAGACGCTGTTGAGCGAGGAGCTCGGATTGTGCATGGAGGAAATTCTGACCCGGAATCAGCTTACGTTGCACCGACCATTTTGGTGGATGTGCCTCGGGATTCGGCCATTTTGCAAGAAGAAATTTTTGGCCCTGTTTTGCCTATTGTGACATTCAACGATGAGCTGGAGGTTGTGGCTGAAGTGAACAGCCGCCCAACCCCATTGGCTTTGTACATCTATAGCAGACGGCGCAAAGCAATTCGTCGTTGGCTTCAGCAAATGACTTCAGGTGGCGCAGCGATCAACCAGTCTGTGGTTCATGTGGGGCATCATTCGCTCCCTTTTGGTGGCAAGGGAAACAGCGGAATCGGAGTGGGCCATGGGCTGTATGGGTTTCGCGAGTTCACGCACGAACGGGGTATGTTTCAACAGGTACTGCCAAGTGCTGCTGATGCGCTGACGCCGCCTTATTCTCCGTGGAAGCGGAAACTCATCAATTTTGTGCTCAGGTGGATTTAATTCACCAATAAGGATTCTGTGTGCCTTCTTCCTGAGGCCGCGTGAAAATGTAGGATGTAGCTTCCTGCTGGTACCTGAAGGCGCCATTCCTGTTGAAGTGCTCCAGGCGGAACATCCCACCGCTGCTGCAGCATTCCTCGGACGTTAATCAGTTCAACGCATTTCATGGGTTCGTTCCAGGAAGCGCTGAAGGTCAAGCGAGCAGGGTTGGGAGAAATCACAACCGAATGGTCTGCTAGGGGCAGTATGTCGCTTGTTGATGACACTTCGACGCAATCGGATTGAACGATGCAGCCAAGAAAAGTGGCTGTGACGTAGTATTCGCCAGGGGGCATTCCCAGAAGAGTGGTGCTGTTTTGGCCAGACAACAGCGTACCATCGCAGGTCCACCACTGGAAGGAAGCCCCTTCAGCATATTCAATGACAGTCCAGTTCTCATCGACCCAATCCAAGACCAATGGCAATTGAAATACCCCCAATTCAAGGGTGACAATGGAGTCGCAACCCTCGCTGGAGGTCAAGTTGAAGGTGTACAAGCCTTCCTCTGTGTAAAACGCTCCATCGGGGCCTTGGAATGATCCTCCTTCGCACACATCGGCGACCAAGCCAACCTGAATGGCTGGGATGATTTCCAAGTCAATGTTCACGAGGGAATCACACCCATTCTGCGCCGTGTGAATTTCGGTGATTGTGCCCGACTCGGTGTGCACAAAGCCAACGTTGTCCGTGTAGCTCGAGCACTGAGTCAATTCGATGTCGGTTGTTGTGACCGGAGCTAGTTCAAAGAAGATGGTCACCAAAGAGTCGCACCCTTCGGGTGTGGACAAGAGGTCTTCATACTGGCCAGACAGTTCGAGTACTTGACCGCTTGGGGCAGTGTAGGCATCGCAACTGGATATTTCGAGCGTGTCTCCTTGAATCGGGAGGTAGGTGAAGTCCAATGTGACAAGGGAGTCACATCCTGATTCGGATGCAAGTGCTTGACTGTACGATCCGGAGGTCGTCAACTCAGTGCCATCTTCAAGCGTGTAGGCCGTGCAACTCGTAACAGGAATGGACTGGAAGGATGAGCCTGTAACGGGTGCTCCATCGACCCAATTGGACGAGCCACCAACGTAGCTGAAGCCAATCAAATTCCCATCGTAGGCGTTGGCTTGGTCGTAGACGGTGCTTTCACCGACGTTGTTGCCAGCAGCAGTGCCTTGGTTGAAGGTGTAGTAAAACTGGAGCCCCGTGGCATCGAAACAGATTTCATTGTCCATGAGCGCGGCGATTTGGCTTGAAGTTTTTGCCACATTCCAAATGCGCACTTCATCGATGGATCCGTCAAAGTAATTGACTCCATCAACCCGTCGTCCAATCCTGACCTTCGTTGCGGTGCCGCTGTTGATGCCAACGCTTATGTTCCCCTGCGTCTCTAGGCTGCCGTCGACATAAAGCCTGAATTTGTTATTGCCTCCAAAGGGGTCATACACAGCAGCAACATGGTGCCACATGCCATCATTGATCGGTGTGGTTCCGCTCAGTCCGTCGCCGCCTGTTTCAATGCGAATGGCATTGTTCCAAAGGATGTTGAGGGTAAATCGCCCAGCAGTCACGAATGTCCCCCAATCCACAAGTACATTCTGCAAACCACCCGCTGTTGGCACGCAATTCGCGGTCGTTTTTACCCAGCATTCAACGGTTCTTGCCCCACTTCCTGAAATCCCATTGTAATTGGATTGCACGTAATCATTGATTCCGTCAAAATCCAAGCCATTGGGGCCTTGAGCACTCAATTGAAAGCTAAGGAGTGCAGCGAACAAGGTGATGAGCAGAACTTTCATTCAGGCAATTTAGGGGAGTTGACCGGAAGGCACGTTTATCTATTTAGTATCTTTGATTTCATGCAATTGCGTCGCATCATCTCTTTTGGGTTGCTCAGCCTCATGCTCGTCGTGCAGGTTCACGATGCATTGCCGCACCATTTTACGGGAGAAGCGGGCACCTGCAGTGCAACCTGCCACAACCACCATGAAAACGATGCGAATTGGTGGTCTTCCTTGATGGATGGTGTTCACGATGTTCTGCATCAACACGCATCGTCCATGAACTGCGATGAGGGCCAGGATTTTTTCGAACCTGCGCAAGACTTGGCCTGCGATGATCCGCTCCCCTTAATCTCGGGCTTATCAGGCAATCGATGGGATGCGATGGAATGCAGGCCAGACCTGCCACGGGTCAAGTCCCCGCTGCGTTTGGGCAGTTTGAGGGGGACTCCTCATAGGGGGCCGCCTGTGCGAGGTTGATGCGAGCAAGCGCTCGGTTTTCATCCTCGTAACCGTTCCTCATTCTTATTCTCATGTTGACACGCCAGATCATGGCCAGTGCATTCTGCATTGGTTTAGCGTCATGGGTGCATCCGCAAACAAGCCACACATGGACGGCTGATGAGTGGATTCACCATGTTTTTGAGCACCACGTTGCTCGTTCCGAAATCATTTTAGAACCTGAAATACGCAGGCAAACAGAAAGGTCGAGGTTCACGCCACAGGCCCTTCAGGCGGGTGGTTTTTACCTTACCCCGGGTACAACTTCTCTTCCGGATTACACCGAATGGCAAATGGACCAGTCCGGGGTGTTGCCGCCAGTCCTTGGCGCTCAGCGAAAGGTGGTGTCCACCGCTGAGTCAGCAGGTTTGGCAGACCAACATGTGATGCTCCAATCGCTCTGGTGGAGTGTGTCGGATCAAGTTTGGTCGTTGCATGCGAGCCAATCGAAAGCCCAGGTCATCCTAGATCAAGTCCATGCAAGTGAATCGCTCCTTTCGGCCATTGAACTGAGGCATAGGCATGGTGAGGCCACCCTTGTTGATGTGGAGCAAGCCCGATTGAATCTGGCCAGAATCAAGCTGGAGAAAGCGCGATGCGATGCCGAAATCCGTGCTTCAGCGATTCAACTCAATCAGCTGTGCGGCGGGGGGCTTCCGACTTCGGCTATTTTCGTGAGTCCAAGCGATTCTTTCGTTCCGTATTCTGGGACGATGGAAGCAGCGATGGAGCGTGCATCTGTGGAAGCGGATGTCCAGAGTGCTCAAGCAGAATGGGAACTGATGAAAAAGAGGCGGCTGCCTGAGTGGAGTTTGGGGTACAACGCTCAAGGCTTGGCAGGGGAGGTATATGGCGGCTTATTCGTTGGGTTTTCTCTTCCGGTCCATGGAGCGCGAAGGGCAGAGGAGTTGGGCGCCTTAGAGGTAGAGCGGATGCAACTTCAAGGAGCCCGGCGGATGACGGAGGCTCAGGCTCAGCGAGAAGTGTGGGCTGCTCGCTACTATGAATTGCTTTCCATCCGGCCTGTTTTTCAGGATGTGATGTCAGACGAAACGGCAAGCATCGGTTTGTATTTGGCTTTAGAGAAGGGCCAAATCACCTGGATAGAAGTACAGCGTTCCTTGAATGCGCGCTTTGAAGCCCAGCTCGATTTGATCCAATTGGACCTTGAATTGCGGCGTTTGCTCGCTCGCTTGAACTCACCCCAACAAATGACCGGCTTATGAACCAATTTATCACCTACTTGTTCGCGAGCGCGGCGCTTTGTTTGTTCGCTTGCCAAACCCATGACCACGACCACGACCACGACCACGCTCACGACCACGCTCAAAACGAAACGGTGCAATGGTGGGGCTTCACTGAATTGCACGAAGTGTTTGTTGAAGCAGAGGTGCCTTTGGGATTGGAGAAGGCTCAAATGGCGATTCACTTGACGAGTTTGGAGGGGTTTAAACCTGCGAACGAAGTCAGTTTGAGGATGGAGTTTGTGAAGGACTCGGGTTCGTCTGAATGGAGCAAAGCAACGCCTGCATCACCAGGGATTTGGGAGGTTCTCTGGTCTCCGCCTGCGTCAGGAAATGTGGAAGTTAAGTTGTGGTGGGCGTCCCCTGTTGCGGATGGGCATGTGTCACTTGGGCGCCTCAGCACGGAGGATGGTCATGGCCACAGCGCAGAATGGAAACATGCCGCTGAGGGCGTACATTTCAACCGGGAGCAGGTTTGGGCCATGCCATTCAAGACCACGACAGTTCAATTGGATACGGTCTGGTCTACCTTGAAGGTGGCAGGGAAATGGATGGTTGCCCCTGGGGATGACCAAATCGTATCTGCTGGGGCCAATGGCATCGTATGGTGGGGAGATCGCATGCCCATCTCAGGATCTTCTGTTCGCATCGGTGAGGTCATCGCGCGCATAGATGTAGGAGAGCAAGCTGGCCATGGACTTGCAGCGGAAGCAGCGGAAGCAGAAGCGGAATGGGTGGCAGCAGATGCTGCATTGAAGCGGTTGAAGCCGCTCTTGGAGGCAGGTGCGTTGACCGCTACCGAATGGGAAGAGGCTGTTGCAAGGCATTCCATTGCCGAGGAAGCCTGGGAACGACTCCGAGTTCTCCGATCGAATGAAATGTGGTTGGTCCGGGCGCCCATGGATGGGTTTGTTCGGTCCATTCTTGCACAACCTGGCGGCTACGTGCAAGCCGACGCGGCGCTGTGCGTTATCACATCTGACCGGGAGCAGTGGATTGAACTCCAACTGAATCCGCAATACCGAGAGGCGTTGGAAAATGCCAAGCGCATCCGCGTTGAGACGTCTTCTGGCTGGATCGATGGAAAACTGGTGAGCTCAGCAACTCAAGTAGATCAGGGCTCGGGCTTGTTGAGGGCTTACGTTTCGCTGAATGCCGTAGTCCCGGGAAGCCGGCCCATTGCGGGCAGCTTTGCTCAAGTTGAAATTGACATGGGGTCGGGCCGTCCAGCTTGGGCTTTACCAACATCGGCCCTCTTGGAGCAGTATGGCCAATTTGAAGTGGCCGTTCAAACAGGTGGCGAGCAATTTGAAATGCGCCCCATCCAGGTCGGTAGTTTCAACTCCGTTCAGGCTGAAGTGATCAGCGGTCTGGAGGCTTCTGAGCGGGTGGTCACCGAAGGGGCATATGCCATACGCATGGCCTCCTTGAAAGGATCCACTCCAGCTCACGGACATACCCACTAGGCCATGATGAAGCGAATACTCGAAGCCGCACTCGCGAATCGGATCGGCGTACTGATTGGTGCAGCGCTGCTGATGCTGTTGGGGGCACAGGTGACACGTGAAATGAGCGTGGATGTTTTTCCTGATTTGACTGCCCCAACGGTTACGATCATGACGGAAGCCCACGGATTGGGAGCAGGCGAAGTAGAACAGCTGGTCACTTTTCCCATCGAAACAGGGATGAATGGCGCACCTTCTGTGAGGCGAATCCGATCGGCCAGTGCTGCGGGCATTTCAATTGTCTGGGTAGAGTTTGATTGGAATACGGATGTTTACCGTGCTCGTCAATTGGTAAACGAACGCATGACGGCCATTCGTGCTGCTTTGCCTCCGGGCATTGATGATCCGACCATGACACCGATTTCCTCGATCATGGGGGAAGTGATGCTGGTGGCACTCGAGGGAGATAGCCTTTCCCTGGCAGAGCTACGTGCATTGGCCGATTGGGAAATTCGCCCGCAGCTCATGTCCTTAGTAGGTGTGGCGAATGTCGCCGTCCTGGGTGGTGAGGTTCAGCAATTGCAGGTGGAAGTGAATCCGTTGTTGTTGCAGCATTTCGGGTTGGCACTGCGGTCTGTTGAAGAGGCAGTCGCTGCGGCTCAAGGTGCGTCAGGTGGCGGCGTGATCAACGATTTCGGCAATAGCTACTCTGTGCGCTCAGTCGGCAGGATTCGAACGCCGCAAGACTTGGAACAGGCCCTCATTCCGGGAACATCGTTGCGTGTGAGGGACGTGGCCCGGGTGAATTGGAGTGGTGGGGACCCCATCGGTTCTGGTTCATACAATGGGAAAGAGGCCGTGATTTTGACCGTTTCGAAACAACCCGAGGTCAATACTCTAGAATTGACGAGGCGATTGGATCAGGCACTTGTGGATTTGGCCTTGACCCTCCCCGAGAATGCGCACCTGCGCACGGATGTATTCAGGCAAAGCGACTTCATTGAAGTCAGCGTCGACAACCTCAAGCGAACGTTGGCTGAAGGTGCTTTTTTCGTGATGATTGTCCTCTTGATCTTTCTCATGAATTGGCGGACCACTTTGATTTCCTTGCTTGCCATTCCCATCTCACTGGTGGCGAGCATTTTGGTGCTCCAAGTCCTGGGCTATGATATGAATACGATGAGCCTGGGTGGAATGGCGATTGCCATCGGGGCGTTGGTGGATGATGCCATCATCGATGTGGAGAACGTGTACCGGCGGTTGCGCAAGAACATGTCCCTGCCGGAATCGGACAGGCTTCCAAGCTTGCAGGTGGTGCGTGAGGCATCGATGGAAATTCGCAGCAGCATTTTGGTGGCGACCTTGAT
>DAISXU010000075.1:0-10461 GCA_036825655.1 Flavobacteriales bacterium
GGCCATGTTGCTCTTCCAAACCGTGGGGAACCGCAGCTTGGTGCGCTTGGGAAAAGTGCTGATGGGACTGGCCCTTTCCTTGCGCATTCCTGTGGGCTGGGCGATTCGGCCTACGGTGTATGCACATTTCTGCGGAGGCGAAACCATCGAAGGCTCAGAACCCACCGTCGCAAAGCTGCATCGTGGTCAAGTCCATACCATTTTGGATTACAGTGCGGAGGGGAAGGAGTCTGAGGCCGAATTGGACAAAGCGCGGGATGAGATTTTGGCAGCGATTCGGGCGGCTGAAGGCGATAATCGCCACGCTTTCAGCGTCTTTAAAGTTAGCGGTATAGCGCCGACTGCCGTGCTGAAGAATCCAAAACTGGACCCCGAGGCCTGGCGTCGAGTCGAGGAACGGGTGGCCGCGTTGTGCGCAGCGGCGGCAAAGTCAGGAGGACGGATTTTCATAGACGCGGAGGAAACCTGGTTGCAACGCTCCATTGACGCGTTGGCCGAATCCGAAATGAAGCGGCACAACCGGGAGCGGACAGTGGTGTTCAACACGGTGCAGTTGTACCGACATGATCGTTTGGCCTACCTCAAAGACCTCACGGAACAGGCAGAATCTGAAGGATGGAAACTGGGTGTAAAATTGGTGCGCGGCGCATACATGGAGAAAGAGCGGGAACGAGCAGAAGAAGAAGGTAGGCCTTCGCCCATTCAACCCGACAAACGTGCATGCGATGCGGCCTTCAATGCGGCCCTCAGTTGGTGTGTGCAGCACTTGGATTGCATGCGGATTTGCAGTGGAAGCCACAATGCCGAGAGCAACTTGCTGCTCTGCGACTTGATGGCCGAGGCGGGTGTGGCGGCGGATGACGACCGGGTGTGGTTCGCGCAGTTGCTCGGCATGAGCGATCCGATCAGTTTCAATTTGGCAGCGAGCGGGTACAACGTGGCGAAGTACGTGCCGTATGGGCCAATCCGCGAGGCGATTCCGTATCTCATTCGTCGGGCGGAGGAGAACACGTCGGTTGCGGGTCAAACCTCGCGCGAGCTCACCTTGCTGCGGGCCGAGGTTCAACGGCGCCGGGGCGCATCTTCTCGGACATGAACCGAAAATCTTTCATGAGGATGTTGGGGCTTGGGGCCATGGCAGCACCCGCTGTTATCCAGCGCCTTTCCGCACTACTTCCTGCAACAGACCCACTGCCCACCCTGTTTTTCGGGCATGGGAGCCCCATGAATGCCCTCGAAGAAAATGCATTCGTGGAAGGGTGGCGCAACATGGCGCAGCGACTGACCATTCGGCCTGAAGCCATTCTGTGCATTTCCGCTCATTGGGAAACGTTTGGTACGCGAATTACGGGCGTAGCTATGCCGCCTACGATTCATGATTTTGGGGGATTCCCTGCTGCACTGCACGCCGTTCAGTATCCGGCACCTGGGCATCCTGGACTGGCACAGCATTTGGTCAATGGCATGCATGGCCGCATCGCCCTTGATCAAGAATGGGGGCTTGATCATGGCACTTGGAGCGTCTTGCGCCGTGTTTTCCCCAACGCCGACATTCCGGTGCTGCAGTTGAGCCTGGATCGGAGATTGGATGCCGCTTCACACGTCGCACTCGCGAAGGAGTTGGGAGATTTGCGAAACCGTGGCGTGCTCATCATCGGAAGCGGTAACATGGTGCACAACCTGAGCCAAGTTTCTTGGCCGCACATGAACGAGATCGGATATGCTCATGCTTGGGCGGAAACGGCTCGCATGCTCTTGAATGATTGGGTATTGAAGGGTGACCTCGCTTCACTCATTTCTGCTCCAACGCGATCAGACCACGCCTTGCAACTGGCCATCCCCACACCAGAACACTATTTGCCTTTGCTCTATGTTTTGGCCAATCAAATGCCAGGCGACTCCATCGAGCTCTTCAACGATTACGCCACAGCGGGGTCGTTGACCATGACTTCGGTGGCCATCGGTCTCAAGGCTTAACCACAACTCCCCTCAAGACGTGTCGGCCCCGATCCGTGTCCAATTGAATGAGGTAGGTGCCTTGTTGAATCCATTGCTCTATGGATACCCCGCTCAGCAGCTCGGCAGCCGTTAGCTCGGCACAGGCTTTCCCTGTGGCATCGTAAAGAACCGCCCTCAAGATGGTCGATGCGTCCCCGGGTTGTAACCTCACGAGTTGACCCGTCAAGACCGGATTTGGAATCAAAAGCCATGCTCCGCCTGCAGAAGTAAAATCGGTCCACCCCTGAACCGATTGCGCAGCAATCAACTCCGGGGTGCGATCTGCTTGCTCATACATGGTGCGGAATGCCTCAATGTCCGGATGCTCTGAAGCCGAGGCCAAAAGCCCACTAACCCAACGTTGAGGGACCGCTACATAGTGCATTCTTGCTGTGGCGCTCAGGGTGCCCTTGTATCCCTTTGCATCGACCAAATAGGTAACGGCATCCGCACCGGTGCCTTCGGATGTCCCTGCGACTCGGTTGAAATTTAAGTCTGCACTTGCCGCCGGTCCTATGGCCACCGTATCGTAGGCGGCATGGGACATTTTAAATCCTCGTGGAGGCAGACGGTTGTCTTTGAGCACCGCCGCGGCCCGCTCTAAAATCGTTGTCTCTTCACCCGCCACGTCAGCAAAAGCAAACTCGTAAATCTGAACCTGGTCTTCCTGGGTTATTACGTCATGATGAGGTTCAAAAGGCTCGTCACGGCCTGCAATGCCGTGGGCGGCGGACCATTGGCCGCTGTGAAACAAGGTATCGCCATCTGCACGTTGAACAATGAACTCGAGGAAGGCCAAACGCGCCGGGTAGCCGCTGGGGAACTTGTGACCGATGAGGTTGGTTACCTCCACTTCAAACGCCACTTCCCCTGGGCCTGCATCCTGCTGGCGAACGGCGATTGTGGCTGTGCGTTGCTCCAAGCCTCTCCGGGTTCTGGCAATCGTCGAGTCGAACTGCACCGGCGTTGCGGACAGGTCGAGCGCCTCCGCGTTGTCCTTCATCAACTGAAGCATAAACGTGTTGCCACCGACGAAATGGTGCCGGCCGAAGCGTTGTTCAAAGAGCCAGTTGGGTTGCGTTGCTGCAATGGCACCGCCCTCGACGAGGGGCATGTGGCAGGTTTGGCATTGCACCCCCTCAGCATTGAAATCGGAATTGACCCATTCCAAGTAAGTGGCCTGTTCGAAGAAGACATCGCCGGTCGTTTCTCCGGCCAAATCTTGGGTGTGGCTGTACAGCGAATGGCAACTGGTACAAACTTCGCTCGCCTTGAAGTGTTCTCCATAGCCTGGGATGAACCCGGTTTGGCCACTCATCAAACCATCCCATGGATTTTCAAACGCTCCCCAAGCGACTTGGTCCGAATTGATCGGTAAATCCCCGTTGAAACGTGCAGCCAACCCGTCATTGTCTATGGTATGGCAACCAGTGCACCCGACGCCGTCCAAGCCCAAATCATCCTCCAGTAGATCCGCCATGGTGTAATGCGCATCGCCACCTGTAAGCCGCGCTTCATGAAACCCCTGCGGCGCGTGGCAGGCCGTGCAGGTGTTCTCGATCTCGTCCCGGTGCCCCGGGTTCACCAGCCCTTCCCGCGCCACTTGCGCCCGCCAAAACGGATCCCGCGCACTGTTCGCCATCATCGTCGCTTGCCAATCAAACACCGGGCTGACCGTGGCCCCGTGCGCATCCACAAGCGCCTCCCCGTCCGGATCCGGCGCATGGCAATTCACGCATTTCCCCGATCCGCTGAAGAACTCCCCCTCCACGGTGCACAGCTCCCCCATCCGCCACAGCGCCCCCGCATCTGTGTCCTCCCGATAGCGCGCTTCAGGAACCACCGCTGCCAAGAGCGACACGGAGGCAAGCAGGGAAATGAGTACACGAACGCTACGAGAAGAAAACATAGGGGGAGAATGAATCTGCAAGTTACCAAGGTTCGTTGGAACCTGACCACCTTTCTCCGCGGCCTCAAGTATCTTTGCCTTGAAACCACTGCACCATGCGCCTGCTCATCCTCACCCTCTTTTTCTTTCCTCTTTCCATGCATGGCCAAGCCCCGACCACCATCGTCGCGGAGCGCTTGATGTATGCGGATTGGCCTGTATCGGTGAGGAGCGCGTCCCACGATCCGAATGAAACAGCCGTCTTGGTTGTGGGGCACGATGGTGTGGTGCATTGGTTGGATACGGAGACCGGTGCAGTCCGGGAGGAACCGTTTTTGGATTTGGGGTCCAACGGCTTGAACATCGTGGATTACGGTGTGATGAGCGAACAAGGTGTGAACGACCTCATCCTCGATCCAGACTTTGATGAGAACGGGCTTTTCTACGTGACGTACAATGGCTATCGCCCGGATGGCAGCGGTACGTTCATCGATGAGCGCATGCTCTGCATGGGGACAAATGCCGACCATACCGCTGCGGATCTGAGTGTTTGGGCAGAAGTATTGGAACTGGTGCAGCCCGCTCGCGGACACAATGGAGGCCAAATGCAGTTCGGTCCCGATGGTTTCCTCTACCTTTCCACGGGAGACGGGGGCGGAACGGGCACCGGTGAGCCAGGCGGCGCGAGCGGGGGCGATGATCACGGCGAAATCGGCAATGGCCAAAACTTGCAAACCCTGCTCGGCAAGCTCCTCCGCATCGACGTCCACGGCCTCGACCCCTACACGGTTCCCGCGGACAACCCCTTCGTCGGCAACCCCGACGCCCTCGATGAAATCTGGGCCTATGGATTCCGGAATCCATGGCGCTGGAGCTTCGACCGATTGACCGGCGACAAGTTCATTGCGGACGTGGGAGAGGTCGACTGGGAGGAGGTCAGCATCGAGCGGGCCGACAGCCCCGGAGGGCTCAACTTCGGCTGGCGCATCATGGAAGGGCCCATGTGCTACGATCCCATTGAGGATTGCGACCCGGATGGAAACCTGGTCCTTCCCATTCATGCTTATCCGCACGACAACGGTTGGTGTTCGGTCATTGGGGGCTACCGCTACCGTGGCGAGGGAATCCCGACCCTGTATGGAGCGTACATCCATTCCGACGCCTGCGGCTTCAATCAGGTGAAGTTTTGGGCGTTGACAGAAAACGAAGACGGCACATGGAACGAGGCACCCTTGAACATTGAGGTTCCAGGTGGATTCGTTCCATGGGAGGAGGTGCGCTACGCCTTCGGGGAGGACAATGCAGGTGAATTGTACCTGTGCACCCGCCTGGCCGTTTACCGGCTCAATTACGATCCCAACGACGTTGCGGGTCCAGGCATCGCTGCGGAGTCGATCCGGTTCTTCCCCAATCCAGCAGCTGCTGGAGGTGGATCAGTGGCCTTAGACATTGGGGAAGGCATCTTACTGGATCGCCTGCGCTTCACTGAAGCCTCGGGACGATTGGTCCACGAGGCGCAATTCAACAATGCGGCATCACCTTACACCTTTTTCACCGATGACCTCGCAGTGGGTACGTACATCGTCGAAGCCTGGCCCGTGGATGCTTCGACGCCCATTTTTGGACGGCTTGTTGTCGTCAATCCTTGAAATCAAGGACAAACGCACCCTTCGATATCACCCCCGGTCACAGACAACACCCAACGGCCATCGGTTCCCTGGCGGGTGAAGGTCAATTCCGAAGCAGGACCCTCCTTGGGTTTCAGCACATAACGCTGCGGCGTCTCGCGCGGACCGCTGGCCTGCCAGTCGATTTCAGCGGAATACAACCAGTCGACCGCCGATGGCACAGAATCGCCCCAGCAGGCGCGCAAGCAGCTTGCCCGCTCGTCTTCGTCCCAGCCCGCCATTTCAATGTCCGCCCGCAATCGGCGCTCTGGCAACCAATCCCCACAGCCTTTCCAACCCAACAACACATACGAAAGTAGCGTGCCAATGAGGAGGCCTGTGCCAAAAATCAATAACCGCCGTTTCATTGTCATGCCGCGAATCTACGACCTGCGTACCTTCGTATGAATGATTGCCACGAACGACTTGAGCTTTCAATACGCTCCTGACACTCCGCTCCTTGCCTTTCCTGACCTGAATTGCCAGGAAGGAGAGCGGCTGCTCTTACTGGGTGAATCAGGCTGTGGGAAGACGACATTGCTGCATTTGATGAGTGGATTGCTCCGCCCAAAATCGGGGGATGTTCAAGTCGCAGGGCAGCGACTTAGTGCTTTGAACGAGCGAGATTTGGACCGGTTTCGAGGAGCCCAAATCGGAATCGTTTTTCAGCGTCCTCACTTCGTCCAAAGCCTGACCATCCTCCAAAACCTCGCCTTGCCCGGCTTCCTTTCTGGCAAGGGAACCGAGGGCGGAGAAGAGCGCGCTCGGGCTGTATTGGAACGGTTGGGCATCGCTTCCAAGGCCCAAGAACTTCCGAGAAACTTGAGCATCGGAGAGCAACAACGCGCCGGCATTGCGCGGGCCCTGATCCACTCGCCGTCTGTGCTGTTAGCTGATGAGCCCACCAGCGCGCTCGACGACCGCTCCACCGAGCGCGTCATTGCTTTATTGGAATCGGAAGCAGATCGGGCGGGTGCCTGCCTCGTGGTGGTCACGCACGACACCCGCTTGAAGGATCGTTACGTCAACCGCGTAACATTGAACCCCTTGAACCAAAAGGTATGAAGTTGAGTTGGCTCTACATCGCTTGGCGCAATTTGGCGGCGAAGCCCCTTTCTACGGGATTGAGCATCGCCTTGCTGGCTTTTGGGGTGGGCATGGTCAGCTTGATGATGTTGGCCGAACACCAGCTGCGGGATGCGTTTGACCGAAACATCAAAGACATCGACATGGTGCTGGGCGCGAAAGGCAGCCCCCTCCAACTGATCTTAGCAAATGTCTACCACGTCGATGCCCCGACCGGGAACATCAACCTCGCTGAAGCACAAAATGTCATGCGGCATCCTTACGTTGCGGAGGCCATTCCTTTGGCGTACGGCGACAATTTCCAACGCTACCGCATCGTCGGAACTGAGCCCAGTTACTTGGCGCACTATGAGGCTGAACTGGAGTCAGGGCGCATGTGGGACATGCCATTTGAAGTGGTCGTGGGATCCCGGGTGGCGCGGGAAGCGGGACTGAAACTCGGTGATACCTTTTTCAGTGCACATGGATTACTTGACGACACGGACGTGCACACCGACAAAGTTTTCACCGTGGTCGGAATCCTCGCTGAAAGCAGAAGCGTTTTGGACCAACTGCTGCTTTGCAACATCCAGACGGTTTGGGGCGTGCATGAACATGAAGAAGCGGCAAATCAGGAAGTCACGGCGGTGCTGCTGAAGAAGCGTAATCCGCTTGCGGTGCTCACCCTGCCCAATGTCATTGCAGACACCAACATGCAAATCGCTTTGCCCGCGATTGAAGTCAACCGGTTGACCCAAAACTTCGGATTGGGTTTGGGCACGTTGCAAACCATTGCCTGGCTCATCATGGCGCTTAGCTTCGCGAGCATCTTCATTTCGGTTTATGACAGCTTGCTCGCTCGGAGGTATGAATTGGCCTTGATGCGAACCATGGGATCGACTGCCCGGGGCATTTACGGGTCGTTGCTTTTGGAAGGGGGAATTTTAAGCGTGGGGGGGGTGCTTTTAGGCGCGGTCATCAGCCGCCTCGGCATTGCTTTGCTGGCCACGGTTGTGGAGGACAAATTCCGTTATGACTTGGGGGCTTTGGCCGTCTTGCCCGATGAGTGGCTCTTGGCATTGGCAGCGGTGCTGGTGGGGCTGCTTGCAGCTGCCATTCCAGGAATCAAAGCACTGAAACTTGATATTTCACGGACCCTGGCTGATGCTTAACTTGCAACCGATGAAACACCTGCGTTCTTCTTCCTTGATTGGAGCCCTCGTGCTTCTTGGAATCAGCACTTTAGACTTGAGTTCTACCTGTCATCCTTCTGAGGAGGCCCTTGCTTCACGTGCGCAAGTCTATCGTGCCGCGGAAGACCATCCCGTGGCTGATGCCATCGATGTGGATGCCCAACCCAAAGAACTCACTTGGAGAACCCTTGAAGACGTGGTCTTCACCGATGTTTACATGGAATCGCTTGAGTCATTTTATTGGAAGCCAACATTTGGCCCCGAAGTGGAGGCGATTCGGGGCAACAAAGTGCACATCACAGGCTACATCATCCCTGTGGATTTGGATGAGGATTTCTATGTGCTGAGCCGTTACCCTTATGCGAACTGCTTCTTTTGCGGTGGAGCAGGCCCCGAATCTGTTGTGGATTTGAGGTTTGAGGGTGGATCGAAGCGGGTATACCAAACCGACGAACGCTTGACCTTTTCAGGCACCTTCCGGCTCAATGCGGATGACATCTACCAGATGAACTACATCCTGGACGGCGCAGTGGAGTACACGCCCTGATCAATCCGATCGGCGTGCCTTTTTCAAGTCATTGGGCGAAAGAGCTGGGCGTTTTGGCCTCAACCGCCCTTTGCTGTACCTTTTTTTGACCTGTTTCCCTTTCCTCAGTGCGGCCTGTTCCTCCTCGGAAAGCTGTATGATCTCTTGGCAACTCGGTCCACAAGTCCCTTCAAATTCCTTTGAACAAGCAGAACACTGAATGAACAGCAGGTTGCAACCGACATTGGAGCAATTGGTGTGATCATCAGAGGGGTTGCCACATTGGTGGCAGCTCGCAACGACATCGTCCGTGATGCGCTCGGCCATGCGTTCATCGAAGACGAAATTCTTTCCGACATACAGGTTATCAATGCCGCTCTCGCGAACCTGACGTGTGTATTCGATGATGCCCCCATTCAGCTGGTGGACGTTGGGAAATCCGCGATGCTTCAACCAAGCAGACGCTTTTTCGCACCGAATCCCGCCCGTACAATACATCACAATGTTCCGCTCCTGCTGCCCTTCGAGCATCTGTTCGACTTGCTCGATTTCCTCACGGAACGTATCCACGTCCGGCAAAATGGCTCCTTTGAAATGCCCTACTTCGCTCTCGTAGTGATTGCGCATGTCTATCAAGATGGTGTCATCCTGTGTGATCAATTCGTTGAATTCTGGCGCATCCAAATGCCTTCCACAATCCGTAACATCAAAAGTGGCATCCTCCAAGCCGTCCGCTACGATTTTGGAACGAACCTTGACGATCAACTTGAAAAATGACTTCCCATCATCCACGGCCAAATTCAAACGAATGCCCTCCAAAAAAGACACGGAATACAGGTGGGTGCAAAACGCATCAAATTGTTCTGTCGGAACGGAGATTTGGGCGTTGATGCCCTCCCGGGCTACATAAGTTCGGCCCAAGATGTCCATGGACTCCCAATGAAGGAAGAGGTAGTCGCGGAAGAAATGCGGATTCCCGATGCGAGCATATTGGTAAAACGAGACGGTGGTCCGTTCCCGTTGCTCCTCCTGCATCCGTTGAATCAACACCTTCCGATCGACCAAATTGCGCAATTCGTGCTTCATGCGATTACAAGTCACAGGCCTCCAGCGCGGAGGGTCGTTCGGGAAAAATTGAAATGCAAAGGTAGCCCAATTAATCCCTCAGCATCAATGACTTCTATGAATCCTGCCAGCCGTTGTTCATAACCCACTCAGAATTGGCTCTTTTTCGCTTGCTCCAAAATCCTTTTTGAGCCATTTTTGAAATGGATGCAATGTTCATCAGATAATTAAAAGTGCCATGCTGGAATTTTGTAAGCGGGTGCTGGCGAAAGTTAGTTTTGACCGGCAGCTATTTGCGAAGGAGTTGAAGAAGAGTACACGTTGGCTCAATGCAGCCGATTTGAAATCTCTGAAAGATTGGTGTTTAGGCCAATACGGGACACGCTACGGCGATCTCATCCAAGAAACGTTTCAACCTTTGGCCCTCGCATGAGGGCCTTTTTTTTGCTCAAGCGTCGGCAATCCACTTCAAGTTCCTCATCATTCCCGCCCAGCCAGTTCGTTCCAAAGGGGTCCCTTTAAAGTGCTCCTTGAACGACTCCCGGGTCAACTCCTCCCATTCCTTCCACCCCCACTGAAGTAAATCCGGCGAAGGGTCAAATCTCGGTTCCTGGTGAGGCGTTGCATGGCGATTCCAGGGACATACCTCTTGGCATATGTCACATCCAAACACCCAGTTGCCATGACCCGCCGGTGCTGGCTCAGGTATTTCGCCACGCAACTCTATGGTGAAATAACTGATGCACTTCGATCCGTCTACAACCCCTGCCTGGATGATTGCACCGGTCGGACAGGCATCCAAGCAACGCCTGCAGGTGCCACAGTGATCGGTGGCAGGGGCGTCAGGCTCCAATTCAATGTCGAGCAGAAGCTCCCCGATGAAGAAATAACTCCCCATGCGCTTGTTCAGCAACAAGCTGTTCTTTCCCGTCCATCCCAATCCGGATTTTTGTGCCCATTGGCGCTCCATCACAGGAGCAGAATCAATGAAAACCCGCCCTTCCACGGCCCCCCATTCCTGCTGAAAGCGTTTGAGTAGTTCTTTCAGCTTCCACTTCA